>NZ_JBJLSJ010000028.1:0-70782 GCF_050871975.1 Kineococcus rugosus
CAGCAATGCCGAACGCGCCGCCGCGCTTGCTCCGTGGCTGGAGCACTACAACACTCAACGGCGTCACAGCGCACTCGGTGGCCTTCCTCCGCTCAGCCGCCTGTCACCAACGTGATGGCCGAGTACACCTAGGCTCCGCGTCACGCCGACGATCGGAGCTGACGTGCCGAACCCCGCCGACGGGGCACCCCTGTTCGACTTCTTCGCCCAGCCCGCGCTGCCCGCCCCCGACGTGCCCGCCGACGAGCTCACCGGGCTCGTCGCCCGCGAGTTCGGCCTCGACGTCCGCCTGCGCTCCCTCGGCAGCCAGCAGGACCAGAACCTCATGGCGCACGCCGTCGCCGACGACGAGCCCGTGGCCGTGCTCAAGCTCAGCAACCCCGCCTTCAGCGCCGCCGAGGTCGACCTGCAGGACCACGTCGCCGCGCTGCTGGCCCGGGAGCTGCCCGACCTGCGCGTCGCCCACGTCCTGCACCGCGACGGCCGCGACCTGCGGGGCTGGTTCGACACCTCCCGCGGCCGGCTGCACGCCCGGCTGCTCACCGTCGTCCACGGCCGGACCCTGAACGGCTCCGGCTACCTGGCCCCGGCCGTCGTCGAACGGCTCGGGGTCCTGGCCGCCGCGGTCAGCCGCGCCCTGGAGCACGTCGAGCACCCCGCCCAGGAGCGGGTCCTGCAGTGGGACCTGCAGCACGCCCGGCGGGTCGTGGAGCTGCTGGCCCCGCGCGAACCGGACACCGCGGTGCGCGAGCGCGTCGTGACCGCCGCGACCGCGGCGCTCGCGGTCCTCGAACCCCTGGCGGCGCGGCTGCCCGCGCAGCTGGGGCACTTCGACCTCACCGACGACAACGTCGTCGTCCCGCCCGGGGGGCGCCTGCCGGACGGCGTCGTCGACTTCGGCGACGTCCTGCGCTCCTGGCGGGTGGGGGAGCTGGCCGTGACGATCTCCTCCGTCCTGCACCACGCCGGCGCCGACGCGAGCAGCACGCTGCCCGCCGTCCGCGCCTTCGACGCCGCGCGGTCCCTCACCGACGACGAGGTCGAGGCGCTGTGGCCGCTGGTGGTCCTGCGCGGGGCGGTGCTGGTCCTCAGCGGCCGCGACCAGGCCGTCCTGGACCCGGGCAACGCCTACGCCCAGGACGGCCTGGACCGCGAGCGGCGCATCCTGGAGGTGGCCACCGAGCTGCCCATCCCGGTGGTGACCGCCCTCGTCCGGCACGCCCTGGGCCGCTCGCGCCCCGCGGCGCCCCCGCCGGCCGCGCCGCTGCTGCCGCCGGGCACGACGGTCGACGTGCTGGACGCCGGCACCCGCTCGGAGGTCAACGACCTCGGCGCCTGGACGGACGCGGGGACGCTGGAGCGCGAGGCGCTGCGCCGGCTGGGCGCGGCCGACGTCGTCGCCCTGCCGCACGCGGCGCCCGTCCTGACCGGCTCACCCGCGCTGAGCGCCGAACCGCCCGCCACCGTCCCCACCGGCACCACCCTGTGGGCGGCCCGCGGGTTCACCGCGCTCGCCCCCTTCGCCGGGCACGTCCGCGCCGGGGACGGTGGGGTCGAGCTCGTGGGCGGGGAGGCGGTCCTGCGCCTGTCGGGGGCCGCGGCGGCCACCGGGCCGGGGCCGGTGCGGACCGGGCAGGGGTTCGCCGCCGTCCCGGCCCACCGCGCCGTGCACGTGCAGGTCCTGCGCGACGCCGCCCTCGACGTCCCGGCCCGGGTGCGGGCCGCGCACGCCCCCGGCTGGCTCGCGCAGGTCCACGACCCCGCCCCGCTGCTCGGGCTGCCCCCGGCGGTGGCCGTCCCCGCCGCCGAGGTGCTGCACCGGCGCGAGCGGGTCCTGGCGGGGGTCCAGGAGCACTACTACGCCGACCCCCCGCAGATCGAGCGCGGCTGGCGCGAGCACCTCGCCGACGTCAACGGGCGGGTGTACCTGGACATGGTCAACAACGTCACCTCGATCGGGCACGCCCACCCGCGGGTGGCCGAGGCCGCGCACCGGCAGCTGCGGCTGCTGAACACGAACTCCCGGTTCCACTACGCGGCCGTCGCCGAGTTCGCCGAGAAGATCGCCGGGACCCTGCCGGACGAGCTCGACACGGTGTTCCTCGTCAACTCCGGGTCCGAGGCCGTGGACCTGGCGCTGCGCATCGCGATGGCCGCGACGGGGCGCCGGCACGTCGTGGCCATGCGCGAGGCGTACCACGGGTGGACCTTCGCCAGCGACGCCGTGTCGACCTCGATCGCCGACAACCCCGCCGCGCTCGGCACCCGGCCGGACTGGGTGCACGCGGTGGACGCCGCGAACCCCTACCGCGGCCGGCACCGCGGCCCGCAGGCGCACCGGTACGCCCCCGAGGCCGTCGCCGCGATCCGCGAGCTGGCCTCCCGCGTCGACCTGGCCGGGTTCGTCGCCGAGACGTACTTCGGCAACGCCGGTGGGGTCGCGCTGCCGCCGGGGTACCTGGAGGCCGTCTACGCCGCGGTGCGCGAGGCCGGCGGGCTCGCCGTCGCCGACGAGGTGCAGGTCGGGTACGGCCGGCTGGGCCGGTGGTTCTGGGGGTTCGAGCAGCAGGGCGTCGTGCCGGACGTGGTGGCCGTCGCCAAGTCGGTGGGCAACGGGTTCCCCGTGGGGGCCGTCGTCACGAGCCGGGCCGTCGCCGACCGGTACCGCACCCAGGGGTACTTCTTCTCCTCCACCGGGGGCAGCCCGCTGTCCAGCGTCGTCGGGTCGACGGTCCTGGACGTCATCGCGGACGAACGCCTGCAGGAGAACGCCGTCGCCGTCGGCGACCACCTGCGGGCGCGGCTGCGGGAGATCGCCGGCCGCCACGACCTCGTCGGAGCCGTGCACGGCGACGGGCTGTACCTGGGCGTGGAGTTCGTCCGCGACCGGGCCACCCTGGAACCGGCGACGGAGGAGACCGCCGCGATCTGCGACCGGCTGCTGGGACTGGGGGTCGTCATGCAGCCCACGGGCGACCACCAGAACGTCCTGAAGGTGAAACCGCCGCTGTGCCTGGCGCGGGAGTCCGCGGACTTCTTCGCCGACGCGCTCGAGCGCGTCCTGCACGAGGGCTGGTGAGCGCACCGGGCCGGGGGACCAGCACCCCCGGCCCGGGGCCGGCTCAGTTCGCGCGGTTCGCCAGGTAGTACCGGATGAGCGAGGCCGTCGAGGGGTCCTGCGCCTCCAGGGCGCCGGTGTCGCCGGTGAGGGCCGGCGCGATCTCCAGCGCCAGCTTCTTGCCCAGTTCCACACCCCACTGGTCGAAGCTGTCGATGCCCCAGACCGACCCCTCGACGAACGTGACGTGCTCGTAGAGGGCGATGAGCTGACCGAGCACCGACGGGGTCAGGGAGGGCGCCAGGATCGACGTGGTCGGCCGGTTCCCGGAGAACACCCGGGCCGAGACGACCTCCTCGGCCGTGCCCTCGGCCCGGACCTCCTCGGCGGACTTGCCGAAGGCCAGCGCCTTGGTCTGGGCGAAGAAGTTCGCCATGAACAGGGCGTGCACGTCGGCCCCGCCCGCCGCGTCGTCGACCAGGGGGTGGGCCGGGGTGGCGAAGGCGATGAAGTCCGCCGGGATGACCCGGGTGCCCTGGTGGATCAGCTGGTAGAAGGCGTGCTGGCCGTTCGTGCCGGGCTCGCCCCAGAACACCTCACCGGTGTCGGTGGTGACCGGCTCGCCGTCGTAGCGCACCGACTTGCCGTTCGACTCCATGGTCAGCTGCTGCAGGTACGCCGCGAACCGGTGCAGGTACTGCGAGTACGGCAGGACCGCGTGGGTGTGCGCGTCGAGGAAGTTGACGTACCAGACGTTGAGCAGCCCCATGAGCAGCGGGACGTTGCGCGCCGGCTCGGTCGTGCGGAAGTGCTCGTCGACGGCGTGGAAACCGGCGAGGAACTCGCGGAACGCGTCCGGGCCGATCGCGACGGCCAGCGAGGTGCCGATGGCGGAGTCGACCGAGTACCGGCCGCCCACCCAGTCCCAGAACCCGAAGGCGTTCGCCGGGTCGATGCCGAACGCGGCGACCTTGTCCAGCGCCGTGGAGACGGCGACGAAGTGCTTGGCGACGGCGTCCCTGCGGGCCTCGTCGTCGTCGGCCAGGACCCCGGCCTCGGACAGCCCGCGCCACAGCCACGCCCGGGACAGCCGCGCGTTGGTCAGCGTCTCCAGCGTCCCGAACGTCTTGGACGCCACGATGAACAGCGTCGTGCGCGGGTCGAGGTCCTTGGTCGTCTCGGCGACGTCGGTGGGGTCGATGTTGGAGATGAACCGCAGCTCCAGCCCGTCCTGCGCGAACGGCTTGAGCGCCTCGTAGGCCATGACCGGACCCAGGTCCGACCCGCCGATGCCGATGTTCACGACGTGCGTGATCCGCTCGCCGGTGACGCCCGTCCACTCGCCGCTGCGGACGGCGTCGGCGAACGCGAACACCTTCGCCAGCTCCGCCTGCACGTCGGCGTCGACGTCCTGGCCGTCGACCACGAGCGCGGGGGAGGCGCCGGCCGGGCGGCGCAGCGCGGTGTGCAGGACCGCGCGGTCCTCGGTGACGTTGATGTGCTCACCGGCGAACATCGCGTCGCGGCGGGCCAGGACGCCGGTCTGCTCGGCCAGTTCCAGCAGCAGCGAGACCGTCTCGGGCGTGACCAGGTTCTTGGACAGGTCCACGAACAGGTCGGCGACCGGGAAGCTCAGCTCGCCCGCGCGCCCGGGGTCGGCGGCGAACCAGGCGGCCAGGTCGGGCGTGGTGGCGGCCCGGTGCGCGTCCAGCGACGCCCACGCGGGGGTGGTGGTGGGATCGACGGGTCCTGTGCTCATGGATCGAACGGTAGTCAGCCCGCGTTCGGGGCGCGCCACCGGCTGCTGGCACAGTGTCTGCGTGCAGCGGTGGGAAGACCTGTCAGACGTCGAAGCCGGGTTCGGCCCGTCGGTGGTCACCATCGGCAACTTCGACGGCGTCCACCGCGGGCACGCGGCCGTCCTGGGGACGGTGGTCGGCCTGGCCCGCTCCCGCGGCCTGTCCAGCGTCGCGGTCACCTTCGACCCCCACCCCCTGCAGGTCCTGGACCCCGACCGCGCGCCGGGGCTGATCACCGGCCTGGAGCACCGCCTGGACCTGCTGGCCGGCACCGGCCTGGACGCGGTGCTGGTGATGCCGTTCACCCGGGAGCTGGCCGGGTGGAGCCCGGAGCGGTTCGTGCGCGACGTGTTCGTCACCGCGCTGCGCGCGCAGGTCGTCGTCGTCGGGCACGACGTGCGGTTCGGGCGGGGCAACGCCGGGGACCTGACGACCATGCGGGAGCTGGGGGCCCGGTGGGGCTTCGAGGTCGAGGTGCTCACCGACCTCGGGGACCGGGGCGCCCCGCAGCGCTGGAGCTCCACGGCGGTGCGCCGGGCGCTGGCCGAGGGCGAGGTGGAGCGGGCCGCGCAGGTGCTGGGGCACCCGCACCGCATCACCTCCACGGTCGTGCACGGCGACCACCGCGGCCGGGAGCTGGGGTACCCCACGGCCAACCTGGACACCGCGACCGCGCAGGGCCTGGTGCCCGCCGACGGCGTCTACGCCGGCTGGCTCACCCGCGCCTCGGGGCAGCGGCTGGCCGCGGCCGTCTCCATCGGCACCAACCCCACGTTCGACGGCGAGCGCCGCCAGCTGGAGGCCTACTGCCTGCCCGGGCAGCCGGGCGTGGGGCCGGGGCTGGACCTGTACGGCGAGCGCGTCGACCTCGAGCTGGTGGCGCACCTGCGGCCCACGCTGCGCTTCGAGGGGGTCCCGGCGCTGGTGGCGCAGATGGAGCGCGACGTCGCGACCTGCCGCGAGCTCCTGCTCGGCCCGTCGCAGTCCTGACGCGGCCCTGACGCGCGGTGGTCGGGGCGTCGGGGGACCGCTGATAGGCTTGACCCCGCCGTTCGATCGGCCGCGGACCCAGAGCGCCCGGGTGGATCAGCCCCGAGGCACCGCGCAACGAGTGCAAGGAGAGACGAGTGCCCCTCGACGCCGCAGTGAAGAAGCAGATCATGGCCGAGTACGCCACCAGCGAGGGCGACACCGGCTCGCCCGAGGTCCAGGTCGCGATGCTGACCCAGCGCATCCGCGACCTCACCGAGCACCTCAAGCAGCACCAGCACGACCACCACAGCCGTCGTGGCCTGCTGCTGCTCGTCGGCCAGCGCCGCAACCTGCTGAAGTACATGGCCAAGAAGGACATCAACCGCTACCGCTCGATCATCGAGCGTCTCGGCATCCGCCGCTGACCTAGGTCAGGGGCCTCGGCAGCAGGGGTGGTCCCGACACACGGGGCCACCCCTGCTGCGCATCCCGGCCGCACTCGCGGCAGACTCATCCTGACGAGCTGCGACACCGCGCAGCGTCGCGCCGGTCCTCGGTAGTGGCTTCCGGACCCGGGGGGAGACCCCCCGGGGCCCGTGGGCCTCGATCGAAGGCCGGGGACGCGCTGGTGTCGCGCACCGCACCGCAACCCGAGGAGGAACCCCTTGGAGGGTCCTGAGATCACCGCCGCCGAAGCCGTCCTCGACAACGGCTCGTTCGGCACCCGCACCGTCCGCTTCGAGACCGGCCGCCTCGCCAAGCAGGCCGCCGGTTCCGCGAGCGTCTACCTCGACGGCGAGACGTTCCTGCTGAGCGCCACGACCGCCGGGAAGTCCCCGAAGGACCAGTTCGACTTCTTCCCCTTGACGATCGACGTCGAGGAGCGCTCGTACGCCGCGGGCAAGATCCCCGGCTCGTTCTTCCGCCGCGAGGGCCGCCCCTCCACCGAGGCGATCCTGGCCTGCCGCCTGATCGACCGCCCGCTGCGCCCGAGCTTCGTCAAGGGCCTGCGCAACGAGGTCCAGGTCGTCGTCTCCGTCATGGCGATCCACCCCGACGACGCCTACGACGTCGTGGCCATCAACGCCGCGTCGATGTCGACCCAGCTGTCCGGCCTGCCGTTCTCCGGCCCGGTCGGCGGTGTCCGCATCGCGCTCATCGACGGCCAGTGGGTCGCCTTCCCGCGCTACTCCGAGATCGAGCGCGCCGTCTTCGACATGGTCGTCGCCGGCCGCGTCGTGACCGCCGCGGACGGCTCCGAGGACGTCGCGATCATGATGGTCGAGGCCGAGGCCACCGAGGGCTCCTGGACGCTCATCAAGGAGCAGGGCGCCACCGCCCCCACCGAGGAGGTCGTGGCCGAGGGCCTGGAGGCCGCCAAGCCGCACATCGCGAAGCTGGTCAAGGCCCAGGCCGAGGTCGCCGCGCAGGCCGCCAAGCCCACCGCCGAGTTCCCGCTGTTCCCCGACTACGCCGACGACACCTACCAGGCCGTCTTCGACGCCTCGGCGACCGAGCTGGCCGCCGCGCTGGTCATCGCGGGCAAGCAGGAGCGCGAGACCCGGATCGACGAGATCAAGGAGCGCGTCAAGGGCGAGCTCGCGGAGGCCTTCGCCGGCCGCGAGAAGGAGGTCTCCGCCGCCTACCGCTCGGTGCAGAAGTCGCTGATCCGCCAGCGCGTCCTCAAGGACGGCGTCCGCATCGACGGCCGCGGCCTGGCCGACATCCGGACCCTGTCCGCCGAGGTCGAGGTCCTGCCCCGCGTGCACGGCTCGGCGCTGTTCGAGCGCGGCGAGACCCAGATCCTGGGCGTCACCACGCTGAACATGCTCCGCATGGAGCAGCAGCTGGACACGCTGTCGCCGGTGACGCGCAAGCGCTACATGCACAACTACAACTTCCCGCCGTACTCGACCGGTGAGACCGGCCGCGTGGGCTCGCCCAAGCGCCGCGAGATCGGCCACGGCGCCCTCGCCGAGCGCGCCATCGTCCCGGTCCTGCCGGCCCGCGAGGAGTTCCCCTACGCGATCCGCCAGGTCTCCGAGGCGCTGGGCTCCAACGGCTCCACCTCGATGGGCTCGGTCTGCGCCTCGACGCTGTCGCTGCTCAACGCCGGTGTCCCGCTGCGCGCCCCCGTCGCCGGCATCGCCATGGGCCTCATCTCCGACACCGTCGAGGGTGAGACCCGCTACGCGGCGCTGACCGACATCCTCGGGGCCGAGGACGCCTTCGGCGACATGGACTTCAAGGTCGCCGGGACCAAGGAGTTCGTCACCGCGATCCAGCTCGACACCAAGCTCGACGGGATCCCCGCCTCGGTGCTCGCCGGTGCGCTGACCCAGGCCCGCGACGCGCGCCTGCACATCCTGGACGTCATGGCCGAGGCCATCGACACCCCGGACGAGATGTCGCCGACCGCGCCGCGGATCATCACCGTCAAGGTCCCCGTGGACAAGATCGGCGAGGTCATCGGGCCCAAGGGCAAGATGATCAACCAAATCCAGGAGGACACCGGCGCCGACATCTCCATCGAGGACGACGGCACGGTGTTCATCGGGGCCGTCGACGGCCCCTCGGCGGAGGCGGCCCGTGCAGCGGTCAACGCCATCGCCAACCCGACGATGCCCGAGGTCGGCGAGCGCTACCTCGGCACCGTCGTGAAGACGACGACCTTCGGCGCGTTCGTCTCGCTCATGCCGGGCAAGGACGGCCTGCTGCACATCTCGCAGCTGCGCAAGCTCTCCGGCGGCAAGCGCGTCGACAACGTCGAGGACGTCGTCTCGATCGGGCAGAAGGTCCAGGTCGAGATCGCCGAGATCGACCCGCGCGGCAAGCTGTCCCTGGTCCCCGTGGTCGCGGAGGAGCCCGCCGAGGGCGACGCCCCCGCGGCGGAGCAGGCCGACGCCTGACGTGACGTCCAACCTCCCCGGGAACCCCGTCGAGCTGCCCACCGAGGCGGCCGGCGGGGTTCCCGCTACCACCGTCCTGTCCGACGCCGACGGCGCGCTGGTCAAGCGCACCGTCCTGCCGTGCGGTGCGCGGGTCCTCACCGAGGCGATGCCCGGTCAGCGCTCGGCCAGCATCGGGTGCTGGGTCGGCGTCGGCTCGCGCGACGAGACCAGCGGCCACTTCGGCTCCACCCACTTCCTCGAGCACCTGCTGTTCAAGGGCACCGAGCGCCGCGACGCGATGGACATCGCCTCCGCGTTCGACGCCGTCGGGGGCGAGGCGAACGCCGCCACCGGCAAGGAGCACACGACGTACTACGCGCGGGTGCTCGACAGCGACCTGCCGATGGCCATCGACGTCGTCACCGACATGGTGACCTCGGCCGTCCTGGACGACGACGACTTCACCAGCGAGCGCGAGGTCATCCTCGAGGAGCTGGCGATGAACGACGACGACCCCGGCGACGTCGCGCACGAGCGCTTCGCCGAGCTCGTCCTGGGCGAGCACCCGCTGGCCCGGCCCATCGGCGGCACCCCGGACACGATCCGCGCCGTCGGCCGCGACGACGTGTGGGCGCACTACCGCGAGCACTACCAGCCCTCCACGCTGGTGTTCACCGCGGCCGGCGGCCTCGACCACGACGAGGTCGTCGCCACCGTGCAGCGCGAGCTGGACCGCGCCGCGGGCGACCTGGGGCAGGCCGCCCCGCGCCCGCGCCGGGTCAGCGGTCAGGTCGCCGGCGGGCTGGAGAAGGGCCGCGCGCTCGTCGTGGACCGGCAGACCGAGCAGGCGCACGTCCTGCTCGGGATGACCGGCATCACCGCCACCGACCCGCGCCGCTTCACGCTGTCGGTGCTCAACGCCGTCCTCGGCGGCGGCATGAGCTCGCGGCTGTTCCAGGAGGTCCGCGAGAAGCGGGGCCTGGCGTACTCGGTGTACTCGTTCAACGCCAACTACGCCGACTCCGGCTACGTCGGCCTGTACGCGGGCTGCTCGCCGGCCAAGGCGGCGCAGGTCACCGACCTGATGCTGGCCGAGCTGGTGAAGCTGGGCGAGGCGCCGCTGGAGGCCGAGGAGCTGGCGCGCGGGGTCGGGCAGCTGACCGGCGGCCTGGTGCTGGGCCTGGAGGACTCCGGGTCGCGGATGAACCGCCTCGGCAAGTCCGAGCTCACCCACGGGCAGTTCCTCGACGTCGACACCGTCCTGGCCCGCATCCGCTCGGTCACCGCCGAGCAGGTGCAGGCGCTGGCCGCGGACCTGCTGGCGCGGCCGCGCTCGGTGACGGTCGTGGGGCCCTTCGCCGACGACAGCGCCTTCACCGGGGTCGTGCAGTGACCGTGCGGGTCTCGGTGGCCGGGGCGCGCGGGCGGATGGGGAGCGAGGCCGTCGCCGCGATCGAGGCGGCGGCCGACCTCGAGCTCGTCGCCGCGCTCGGGCGCGGCGACGACCCGGCCGCGGCCGCCGGCTCGGACGTCCTGGTCGACCTCACGGTCCCCGACCAGGTCATGGGCAACGTCGAACGCGCACTGGCGCAGGGGATGCACGTCGTCACCGGCACCACCGGGTTCACCCCCGAGCGGGTCGCGCAGGTCGAGGCGTGGGCCGCGGCCGCCGGCCGCAACGTGCTCATCGCGACGAACTTCGGGATCGGCGCGGTGCTCGTCATGCAGCTCGCCGCCAAGGCCGCCCGGTTCTTCGAGTCCGTCGAGGTCGTCGAGCTGCACCACCCCGGCAAGGTCGACGCGCCCAGCGGCTCGGCGATCCGCACCGCCCAGCTCATCGCGCGCGCCCGCGCCGAGGCGGGGCTGGGGCCCTCGCCCGACGCGACGACGACCGAGCTGCCCGGGGCCCGCGGGGCCGTCGTCGACGGCGTGCACGTGCACGCCGTCCGGATGCGGGGCATGACGGCCCACCAGGAGGTCGTCCTGGGCGGGCCGGGGGAGACCCTCACCCTGCGCGACGATACCTACGACCGCTCCGCCTACATGCCGGGGCTGCTGGTGGGGATCCGTCAGGTGGCCGCCCGCCCGGGCGTCACGGTGGGCCTCGAGCACTACCTCGACCTGGGGTGAGGGGCGTGCGGACCAAGGTCGTCGTCGCCGTCAGCGTCGCCGCGCTGCTGTTCTACTTCGTGTTCCTCGGCAACCTCGGGGTGCAGCTGGCCCGCACGGGCACCTGGGCCGGGGTCCTGCTCGGGATCGCCCTGTTCCTGCTGCCGCTGGTCGGGCTGTGGGCCGTCGTGCGCGAGCTGCTGTTCGGGGTGGCGACGGAGAAGCTGGGGCGCGAGCTGGCCGAGCGCGGCGAGCTGCCGGTCGACGACCTGGAGCGGACCGCCGCCGGCCGCATCGACCGGGCCGCCGGCGCGGTCGCCTGGGAACGGGCCAAGGGCGAGGTGGAGCGCAGCCCGCAGGACGCCGGCGCCTGGTACCGGCTGGCGATGGCCTACGACGCCTCCGGCGACCGCCGCCGGGGCCGCGCCGCCGCCCGGCACGCCGTGAAGCTGCACCGCGCGCGCTGACCGTCCCGCGTCAGCAGCCCGGGCGCCCGAGGCCCGGGTGCTGCGGGGCACCTCCGGCGGGTCGCCGGTGACGGCCGGGGACGACCACGTCGAGGGCCGGTGGCGCTGGGCGACCACCCTGCGGGCGGCCGGGGGCGAGGGGTAAGCCGCGGTGGTCGCGGCCCTGCACCGCCCCTGACCCGATGCGCTGACGCGCCCGGCCGGGGGTCAGCGGCGTTCGCGCTGCACGGGCGCGCGGCCGGGGGGCTGCTGCGGCGGCGGCAGCAGCGGGTGCACCGGCGTCAGGGGCCGGGTCACCGGGGACCCGGACCGGACCGTGACCTCCTCCCCGGCGTGCCGCAGGACGACCTCGCTGCCGTGGTCGCGCACGGTGTACGTGACGTCGTCCCGGGTGACGTCGACGCACAGCTTCGCCTCGCGCCAGTGGATCGTGAACCGCAGCCGCGACAACCCCTCGGGCAGGTGCGGGTCGAACCGCAGCACCCCGCCGTTGTCCCGCATCCCGCCCAGGCCGTTCACCAGCGCCAGCCACGTCCCGGCGAGGGAGGCCATGTGCAGGCCGTCGCCGGTGTTGTGGTGCAGGTCGCGCAGGTCCACGCCGGCGGCCTCGTACAGGTAGTCGTGGGCCAGTTCCAGGTGGCCCACCTCGGCGGCCGTGATCGCCTGCACCGCAGCGGACAACGACGAGTCGCGCACCGTGCGCCGCTCGTAGTAGTCCACGGCGCGGGCCTTGTCCTCGGCGGTGAACGCGTCGGGGAACCAGAACAGCGCCATCTGCAGGTCGGCCTGCTTCACGACCTGGCGCCGGTACAGGTCGAAGTACGGCGAGTGCAGCAGCAGCGGGTACTCCCGGTGCGCCTCGAAGTCCCACTCGGGCCGGCGGGTGAACCCCTCGCACTGCTGGTGCACGCGCAGCTTCTCGTCGTAGGGGACCGCGACGGCGTCCGCGGCGTCGCGCCAGGCGGCCCGCTCCTCCAGGTCCACCCCCAGCGACCGCGCCAGGTCCGGGTGCCGCGAGCACGCCCCCGCCGCGGCGTGCAGGTTCTGCGCCGCCGCCAGGTTCGTGAAGAGGTTGTCGACGACGACGGCCGTGTACTCGTCGGGCCCGGTGACGCCGGCGACGTGCCAGCGGCCCTCGTCGTCGTGGTGGCCCAGGGACATCCACAACCGGGCGGTCTCGACGAGGACGAGCAACCCCCCGTCGGTCTCCAGCGCGTCGCTGCCCGTCGCGACCCGGTACCGCTCGACGGCCGCGGCGATGTCGGCGTTGACGTGGAAGGCCGCCGTGCCCGCCGGCCAGTACCCGCTGGACTCCCGGCCCCGGATCGTCCGCCACGGGAACGCCGCCCCCGCCAGCCCCAGCTCGGCCGCGCGCTGGCGGGCGGCGTCGATCGTGCGGGCCCGCCAGCGCAGCGCGTCCGCCGCGGCCCGCGGCGCCGTGTACGTCAGGACCGGCAGCACGTACGCCTCGGTGTCCCAGAAGGTGTGACCGTCGTAGCCGGGGCCGGTGAGCCCCTTGGCCGGGATGCCCCGCTGCTCGGCGCGCGCCCCGGCCTGCAGGACGTGGAACAGCGCGAAGCGGACGGCCTGCTGGATCTCCGCGTCGCCCTCCACCTGCACGTCGGCGGCGTCCCAGAACTCCTCCAGGTACTCGCGCTGCTCGGCGAGCATCCCGGCGAACCCGGTGAACCGGGCCCCCGACAGCGCCCCGGCGACCTGGTCGCGCAGCGCCGGCTGGGACCGCAGCGCCGACCAGCCGTAGGCGAGGAACTTCGTCAGCCGCACCTCCTCGCCCGGCTCCAGCACGCACACCACCGTGGTGCGGGCCCAGTCCTGCGCGTCGTGCGTCTCCACGTCGACGCGACCGGGGGCCTCGACGTGGTTCTCCATGCCGGCGGCCATCTGCAGCCCGCTGACCCGGGTGCGGTGCACCAGCGTGGCGCCGGCCCGGCCGCTGTCGTGCTCCACCGAGACCAGCGGGGCCTCCAGCACCGCCGCGACCCGCGGGTCCCCGGACGTCCCCGGCAGCACCTCGTTCGCGACCAGTTCCGACTGCAGGGTCACGCGCACCCCCTCGTCGACGGCCTGCACGACGTACTCGACCGCCGCGCACGCCCGCTGCACGAACGAGACGAGCCGGGTGGAGCGGACCCGGACCCGCTTGCCCGCCGGGGAGACCCACTCGGCCGTGCGGACCAGGGTTCCGGCCCGCAGGTCCAGCACCCGCTCGTGGGCGACGAGCTCGCCGTAGCGGACGTCGAACGGCTCGTCGTCGACGAACAACCGCACGATCTTGCCGTCGGTGACGTTGACGACCGTCTGGCCGACCTCCGGGTAGCCGTACCCGGCCTCGGCGTACGGCAGCGGGCGTTCCTCGTAGAACGAGTTCAGGTAGGTGCCGGGCAGCCCGTGCGGTTCGCCCTCGTCGAGGTTCCCGCGGAAACCGATGTGCCCGTTGGACAGCGCGAACACCGACTCGGCCGACCCCAGCAGCCGCAGGTCCACGCGGGTCTCGCGCACGTGCCACGGCTCGACCGGGAAGGCGTCCTGGGCGATCACCCCTGCCCCTCCAGCAGCTGCGCCAGGTCGGTCACCACGACCGTCGCCCCGTTCTCGCGCAGCGCGTCGGCCTGCCCGACGCGGTCCACCCCGACGACGGCGCGGAAACCCCCGGCGCGCCCGGCCGCCACCCCGGCCAGCGCGTCCTCGAACACGGCCGCGTGCGTGGGGTCGACGCCGAGCGCGCGGGCCCCGGCCAGGAAGCTGTCGGGAGCGGGTTTGCCCCGCAGCCCCTCCTGGCGCAACGTCACCCCGTCGACGCGGGCCTCGACGAACTCGGCCAGCCCGGTCACCTCCAGCACCTGGCGGGTGTTCGCGCTGGAGGAGACCACTGCCCGCCGCAGCCCCGCGTCGCGGGCGGCCCGCAGGTACCGGCGCGACCCCTCGTACACCTCGACGCCCTCGGAGTCGATGCGCCGCAGCAGGTCGGCGTTCTTGCGGTTGCCCAGGCCCGCGACGGTGGTGTCCTCGTAGGCCTGGTCGCCGGGGTCGTCGGGCGAACCCTCCGGCAGCGCGATGCCGCGCGAGGCCAGGAAGTCGCGCACGCCGTCGGCGCGGGGTTTGCCGTCGACGAAGGTCCGGTAGTCCCCGTCGGGGTCGAACGGGCGGAAGGGCGTGCCGGTCCGCTCGGCGTGGTCGCGCAGGTAGGAGTCGAAGGCGCTCGTCCAGGCCTTGTCGTGGACGGCGGCGGTGTCCGTCAGCACGCCGTCGAGGTCGAACAGGAGCGCGGTCACGTCGTCAGGCAGTCCCAGCACGCTCCGACCCTAGGAGCCGGGCCCCGGACCCGCAGGTCGGGCGACCCGGCCCCCGGGAGCGGCTCAGGCTCCGGGGTCGGCGTCCCGGGGGTTGAGGTTGCGCGGGTCGCCGTCCTCGTCCCGGGCCCCGTCGTCCGTCCCGTCCTGCGCGACGTCGTCGCCGGTGGGGGTGCCGCGCAGGTCGCGCGGGTTCAGCTGGCCGGGGTCGCCGTCGGGGTCGGTGCCGGTCTCGGGACCGCTGTCCTGCGGGTTCGTCTCGCTCATGGACCCAGCCTCGCCCCGCCGGGGACCTCGTGCCCGACGAGACCCGGTCCACGAGCGGCCGGGCGGCTTGCTCCCGGCTGCCGTTCGGGACAGGCTGCCCGCGTGAGCAGAGTCGTGCGCTTCGAGCGGTGGGGTGGCCCGGACGTCCTGCGGGTCGTCGAGGTCCCCGCCCGGCACCCCGGTCCCGGGGAGGTCGCCGTCACGGTGCGCGCCGCGGGGGTGACCGCGGGGGAGTCCGCCGCCCGCGAGGGGGCGCTCGCGCAGCTCTACCCGATGGCCTTCCCGGCCGCGACCGGCTCGGAGTTCGCCGGCGTCGTCACCGCCGCCGGCGAGGGGGCCGGCCGGTTCGCCGTCGGCGACGAGGTGCTCGGCTGGAGCCCGGACCACGGCGGGCACGCCGACGTCGTCGTGGTGCCCGAGCGCTCGCTGGTCGCCAAGCCCGCCGCCGTGTCCTGGGAGGTGGCCGGGGCGCTGTACGTGGCCGGGGTGACGGCGTGGACGTGCGTGGAGACCACGAGGGTCCGCGACGGCGACGTGGTCCTCGTCGTGGGCGCCGCCTCCGACGCGGGGACGCTGGTCGTCCAGCTGGCCCGGCTGTGCGGGGCGACGGTCGTGGGGGCCGCCGACCCCGTCCACCACGAGTGGCTGCACGCGCACGGGGCCGTGCCCGTGGCCTGCGGCGACGCGGGCAGCCTGGCCCGGGCCGTGCACGCCGCGGCCGGCGCGGTCGACGTCCTCGTCGACACGACCGGCGCCGACGTCGGGCACCTCGCCGAGGCCCTCGGGGTCGCCGAGGACCGGTGCGTGGCGACGCTCCCGCTGGAGGCCGACCTGGAGTTCGGCGACCCCGCCCCCCGCCGCGGCGAGGTCCTCGCCGAGCTCGTCGACCTCGTCGCGACGGACCGGCTGCACGTGCCGATCGCGGGGTCGTTCGCGCTGAGCGACGTCGTGGAGGCCTTCGTCACCGCCGAGCGGCCGCACCGGCAGGGCCGGATCGTCCTGCTGCCCTGACCCCCGCCGGGACCCCGCGCTGCGCCGCCAGCCGCACCGGGGTGTTCGCGGCGCCGTACCCGGCGTACCCGCCGCGCCGCTCGACCACCTCCACGAAGAACTCCCGGCTGACCGCCCGGGTGAAGAACTGCAGCAGCTCCCCGCCGGTGCCGTCGCGGTCGTACAGGACGCCGTGCCGGCGCAGGTCGGCCAGGAACGCGGCGTCCAGGCCGAACCGGGCGTCGAGGTCGTCGTAGTAGTTGTCGGGCACCTGCAGCGCCTCCCCGCCGGCGGCGGTGAACCCGCGGACGACGGCGAACAGGTCCGCGGTGGAGAACGCGACGTGCCCGGCCGCCACCGGCCGCCCGCGCAGCGTCGCCGACGTCGGGCCCACGCTCAGCGCGATGCGCACCGTGGCCTCGGGGGCGGCGTCGGGGGAGGTGTGCGCGCGCGAGCGCACCAGCCCCTCGGGGGCGGGGACCTCCACGACCTCCCCGGCCCGCAGCCCCAGGACGGCCGTGAGGAACAACCCGGCGGAGTCGAAGCCCGCGAACGGCTGCGGCAGCGCGACGTGGTCCACGCCCGTCAGCGCCGACCCCGCCCCGGTGCCCGCCCCGGTGCCCGCCCCGGTGTCCTCGCGGGTGGAGGTGAAGTCGTCCGTCCAGTCCGGTGCCGTGCCGCAGAACTGCACCCACGTCCCGTCGGGCGCCACCAGGGAGGGGATCTCCGCCTCCCCGGGCCCGACCGGCCGGTGCACCAGGGGTGCGAGCAGTTCCCGCGCCCGGTCGGCCAGGGCGTGCGGGTGGCTCACCCGCAACCCCAGGGACGACACCCGCGCCCGCTCGTCGGCCGAGCGGCGGTTCACCACGACGTTCACGCCGCCGCCGGTCCACAGGTCGACGTCGCCGCGCCGGTGCGTGCCGGTGCGCGCCAGCCCCAGCGCCCCCAGCAGCGCACCGACCGCGGGTGCGCCCTCGGGGGAGGCGGCCACCTCCACGAACGCCCAGCCGGCCGGGGCCGGGGCCGCCAGCAGCGTGCCCGGCTCGGCCCGGTCGGCGAGGTGGCGCAGCGAGCGCAGCGCGTCGACGGCCGTGCGGCCCGGGTCGCTCTGGCGGTACAGGTCGTTGAACACCTCCAGCGAGACCGGGCCGTCGTACCCGCTCGCCAGCACCGCCCGGTGGAAGCGGGCGAGGTCGAAACCGCCCTGGCCGGGGAACAGGCGGTGGTGCCGCGACCAGGGCAGCACGTCCATCCCCAGCAGCGGGGCGTCGGCGACCTGGTAGAAGAACAGCTTGTCGAGCCCGGCGACGTCGTCGGGGTCGTCCCCGCGGGACAGGACGTGGAAGGAGTCCACGCACGTCCCCAGCGCGGGGTGGCCGGCCAGGGCGACGACGCGCGCCCCGTGCCGGTAGTCGGCGACGTGCGCCCCCCACGCGAGGGCCTCGTACGCCAGCCGGACGCCCTCGGCGGCGGCGAGGTCGGCCAGCGCCGCCAGCTGCCCGGCGAGCTCGTCGTCGTCGCGCACCGCGCCGGCGTGCACCGAGGAGCAGACCAGCACGAGGTCGCAGCCGAGGGCGCGGACCACGGGCAGCTTGCGGCGCAACCGCTCCCGGGTGCGGGCCACGGCGGCCGGGTCGGTGTCGTCGGGGTCGCGGAACGGCTGGAACAGCGCGACCCGCACCCCGAGGTCGTCGGCCAGCGCGCGGACCTGCGCGGGGCGCAGCGGGGAGGTCACGAGGTCGGGCTCGAACACCTCGACGGCGTCGAACCCCGCGGCCGCCGCGGCCCGCAGCTTCTCGGCGAGGGTCCCGGCGAGGCTGACGGTCGCGATCGAGGTCCGCACCCGCCCACCTTGGCACGCGGACCCCGCCGGGGTCCCGCGTAGGGTGCGCCCGTGAGCGCCCACCCCTCCCACCCCGTGCTGGACCGCGCCTTCGCCGCCGTCCTGTTCGACATGGACGGCACCCTCGTCGACTCCACCGCGGCCATCGCCCGGTGCTGGACGACGTGGGCGGTCGAGCACGGCGTCACCGGCGAGCAGCTGGCCCGGGCCGCCGGGCACGGCCGCCCCGCGCCGGAGATCGTGGCCGACCTGGTGGCGGCCGAGACGGTGCCGCAGGCCGCCGCCCGCATCCTGGAGCTGGAGGTCACCGACGTCGAGGGCGTCGTGCAGCTGCCGGGCGTGCCGCAGGTGCTGGCGGGGCTGCCGGACCGCTCCTGGGCCATCGTGACGTCCTGCTCGACCCCGCTGGCCGACGCGCGCCGGCACGCCGCGGGCCTGCCCGAGCCGACCGCGCTCGTCACCTACGACGACGTGGACGCCGGCAAGCCGGCCCCCGACTGCTTCCTGCTGGGCGCGGCCCGGCTCGGGGTCGACCCCGCCGACTGCCTCGTCGTCGAGGACGCCCCGGCCGGGCTGGCCGCCGGCCGCGCCGCGGGCTGCGCGACGCTCGCGGTGCGCACCACGCACCCCGAGGGGCCGCTGGAGGCCGACCTCGTGGTGCCGCTGCTGTCGCAGGTCGCGATCACCCCCGGCCCGGACGGGCTGCGGGTGAGGCTGGTCGGGGACGGGGCCCCGACCGGCGGGGTGTAACACCACCCGGGGTCGCGGCGATGACCTGCTCGGACCCGGTCGCTGCCCGGACCCCCGAGCGGGCAGCGACCGGGTCCCCGCACGTCCGGGCGGCCCCGCGGCCCCGCGGGGGTCTGGTGAGCCGGTCCACCGCGCGCTCGCGGTAACCTCCCGGTATGCCGACCGCCACCGCCGCAGCTCCCCCCCGTCCGTTCGGGACGGTGCTCAGCGCGGTGGTCACCCCCTTCGCGGCGGACGGCTCCCTCGACCTGGCCGCGGCCTCGGCGCTGGCCGAGCACCTCGTCGCCACCGGCCACGACGGCCTCGTCGTCAGCGGCACCACGGGCGAGTCCCCGACGACGTCCGACGAGGAGAAGGACGCCGTGCTGCGCGCCGTCCTGGAGGCCGTGGGCGACCGCGCCACCGTCGTGGCCGGGGTGGGCACCAACGACACCCGGCACACCGTGGAGCTGGCGCGGGCGGCGGAGAAGGCGGGTGCCCACGGGCTGCTCGTCGTCACGCCCTACTACAACAAGCCGCCGCAGGCCGCGCTCCTGGCGCACTTCACGACCGTCGCGGACGCGACGGACCTGCCGGTCATGCTCTACGACATCCCCGGCCGCTCCGGGGTGCCGATCGAGACCGAGACGCTCGTGCGGGCCGCCGGGCACGACCGGATCGTCGCGGTCAAGGACGCCAAGGGCGACCTGCACGCCTCCGCCCAGGTGCTGGCCCGCACCGACCTGGCGTACTACAGCGGCGAGGACGCGCTGAACCTGCCGCTGCTGAGCCTGGGCGGGTCCGGCATCGTCTCCGTCGTCAGCCACGTCGCGGGCCGCGAGTACGCGCGGCTCGTCGCCGCCGTCGACGCCGGGGACCTGCGCACGGCCCGCGCGCTGCACGCGCAGCTGCTGCCCGCCGTCCGCGGGATCATGGGCCGCACCCAGGGGGCCGTCGCGGTGAAGGCCGCGCTCGAGCTCACCGGCGTCCTGCCCACCCGCACCGTCCGGCAGCCGCTGCTGCCGGCCACCCCCGAGGAGGTCGCCGCCATCGGCGCCGACCTCGCCCTGGCCGGCCTCGTGCCGGCCCCCGCGAACGCCTGAAGAACCCCGTCCCACGGTCCGCGGCCGCCCGAGGCCGCAGGAGGAGCCGCATGAGCCACCCCCACCCCGAGCTGACGAGCCCGCCGAAGCTGCCGAAGGGCGCCCTGCGCGTCTACGGCCTCGGCGGCCTCGGCGAGGTCGGGCGCAACATGACCGTCTTCGAGCACGACGGCAAGCTGCTCGTCGTCGACTGCGGCGTCCTGTTCCCCGAGGACCACCAGCCCGGCGTCGACCTGATCCTGCCCGACTTCGGCCCCATCGCCGACCGGCTCGACGACATCGTCGCCCTCGTCCTGACCCACGGGCACGAGGACCACATCGGGGCGGTGCCGTACCTGCTGAAGCTGCGGTCCGACATCCCGATCCTGGGGTCCCAGCTGACCCTCGCGCTCATCGAGGCCAAGCTCAAGGAACACCGCATCCGGCCGTACACCCACGCGGTGCGCGAGGGGCAGACCGAGCAGCTCGGCCCGTTCGAGTGCGAGTTCATCGCCGTCAACCACTCGATCCCGGACGCGCTCGCCGTCGCGATCCGCACCAGCGCCGGGCTCGTCCTGCACACCGGCGACTTCAAGATGGACCAGCTGCCGCTGGACGACCGCATCACCGACCTCAACGCGTTCGCGCGCCTCGGTGACGAGGGCGTCGACCTGTTCTGCGTCGACTCCACCAACGCCGAGGTGCCCGGCTTCACCGCGCCCGAGCGCGACATCGGCCCGGTGCTGGAGCAGCTGTTCGGGCGGGCCGAGAAGCGCATCATCGTCGCCTCGTTCGCCTCGCACGTGCACCGCGTGCAGCAGGTGCTCAACGCCGCCGACGCCCACGGCCGCAAGGTGGCCCTGGTGGGCCGCTCGATGGTCCGCAACATGGGCATCGCGGCCGACCTGGGGTACCTGCAGGTCCCGAAGAACATCCTCATCGACCTCAAGCAGGTCGACGACCTGCCCGAGGACCGCGTGGTCCTCATGTGCACCGGGTCGCAGGGCGAGCCGATGGCGGCGCTGTCGCGCATGGCCAACCGGGACCACCGCATCTCGATCGACGCCGGCGACACGGTGATCCTCGCCAGCTCCCTCATCCCGGGCAACGAGAACTCGGTGTTCCGCGTCGTCAACGGCCTGGCCCGCCTCGGGGCGACGGTCGTGCACCAGCAGAGCGCGAAGATCCACGTCTCCGGGCACGCCAGCGCCGGGGAGCTGCTCTACTGCTACAACATCCTCAAGCCCCGCAACGTCATGCCGGTGCACGGCGAGATCCGGCACCTGCTGGCCAACGGCGAGCTCGCCGTCAAGACGGGCGTCCCGCGCGAGCGCGTCGTCATCGCCGAGGACGGCGTGGTCGTCGACCTCGTCGACGGGGTGGCCAAGATCGTCGGGGCGGTCCCGGTGGGGTACGTCTACGTCGACGGGTCCAGCGTCGGGGAGATCACCGAGGCGGACCTGAAGGACCGGCGCATCCTCGGCGAGGAGGGGTTCATCTCCATCTTCGTCGCGGTCGACTCGGTGACCGGGAAGGTCGTCTCGGGGCCGGAGTTCAACGCCCGCGGGTTCATCGGCGACGGCGACGACCGCTTCGCCGGGGTGCGCAAGCGGGTCGAGAACGCGCTGAACGAGGCGTCCACCGGGCCGGTGGACACCTACCAGCTGCAGCAGATCGTGCGCCGCACGGTCGGGACGTGGGTCGCGCAGACCCACCGCCGCCGGCCGATGATCGTGCCGGTCGTCGTCACCGCCTGACCCCCGCCCGCACCGGCCGCAGCCGCTCCCGTCCCCGGGGGCGGCTGCGGCCGCGTCCGGGCCCGTCCCGGCGGGCCGGTCGCGCCCGGCGGTGGTGCTAGGTTCTGCGCCGTGCCCAGACCCCGACGTCCCAGGACCGGGAGGGCCCACCGCCCGCGGCACTCGACCGGCGGCCTGCTCGGCAGCCGTCCCGCGCGCGTCGTCGCCGCCGGGCTGACCGTCTCGGTCGCCGTCGTCGGCGGGGTCGTGGCGGCCGAGCGGGCCGGCGAGCAGCCCGAGCGGGTGCAGGCCCGGCCCACCCCCTCGCGCACCGAGGTCGCCGCACCCGCCCGCCCGGCGGTCACCCCGGCACCCACCCCGGCGGTCACCGCCGAGACGCCGGCGCCGGCCGACCCCGCGCTCGACCCCGCGCTCGACCCCGCGCTCGACCCCGCGCTCGACCCCGCGCCCGTCGCCGAGGCCCCCGCCGGGACCCCCGTCGCGGACGCGGCACCGGCCGACCCCGGGCCGGCCCCCGAGGCGGTCGCCTCCCGCGGCGCCGGCCGGGACCGGTCGCCGTCGCTCACCCCGGCCCCCGCCCCCGCTCCGGTGGGCGGCCCGGTCGCCGCACCCGCGCCCCCCGCCACCGGTGCACCCGTGGAGGTCCCGGCCGAGGTCCCCGGCGAGGTCCCGGCCGCCCCGCCCGGGCAGGTCCCGGTCGTGCCGGCCCCCACCGAGCTGGGCCTGCTGTCGGCCACCCTGGAGGTCCCCGAGGACTGGCGGGTCCCCCGCCGCGAGGTGACGATCCACCTCCCCGGGCCCGAGCCGGTGCAGGTGACCGGCGAGGTCTCCAGCCCCGCACCCGGTTCCGTGGCCGTCGAGGTCACGCTCACCCCCGCACCGCGGCACCTGGTGGAGGACCCGGCGCCGGAGACCGCCGAGGACGTCCGCGCGGCCGCGGACCACCTCGCCCGCCACCTGCCCGGGGAGCCGGTGGACTGAGCCGCCCGGCTCAGCCGACGGGAGCCGGGCGCCCGGCCACCGCGGCCGCGGCCGCCGCGGCGGTGCGGCCCACGACGAGCTCCAGCGGCCCGCGCCCGACCACCCGCCGCCAGAGCGTCGCGAACACCAGGGCCCCGGCCACGTGCGCGGCCAGCAGGCCCGTCGACTGGTCGTCGGTGCCGGCGAGCGCGAGCACGTGGGCGGTGTACACCGTCAGCGGCATCGCGCCGACCGCCGCCACCGGGTGCAGGAACCGGGTCACCGCGGCCGGCAGCAGGCACGCCGCCCCGAGGACCGCGAGCGCCGTCCCGCCGGTGTGCAGGAGGTCGAAGGGCGTGCCGGAGTGCGGTGAGACGACCGCCAGCCACCACCGGCTGTCGGTGGGGACGGTGCCGTAGAACCGTGCGAGGTCGACCGCGGAGGGGCCCGCGACGCCGTCAAGGACGGCCCGCCCGCCCCCCGGGCCCAGCAGCAGCGCGCTGCCGGCCCACGCGGCGGCGGCCGCGGCGGCCCCCGCGCCCAGCACCCCCAGCGCCGCGCGCGGCGAGCGCAGGTCGACCCTGGAGACCGCCAGGCCGAGCAGCAGGTACCCGGCCCAGCCGACGACGGGGTAGTAGCCGGTGAGGGTGAGCGCCTCCAGCAGGTCCCCGGGGCGCCCCAGCCAGCCCAGCGTCGGCTGCTCGTACCGCGGCTGCAGGTCCTGGGCGGCGCGCACGGCGAAGGAGACGAGCGGGGCCAGCGCCAGCCAGCCGACCGCGACGACGGCCAGCCGGCGCGCCGGCCACCACAGGAACGGCAGGACGACCGCGAACGCCACCCCGTAGTAGGGGAGGATGACCGCCACGCGGCTGCCGGCGTCGACGAGCAGCAGGCCCACGAGCGCGACGAGCAGGCCCCGGACGACGACGCCCGCGCGGGCGCCGCGGCGCTGGGCGGGGCTCGCGGCCCGGCGCGTGGCCAGGCCGAGGGAGACCCCGGCCAGCACGGCGAACAGCCCCGACGCGCGGCCGTGGGCGAGGGCGTACAGCACGCCGCCGGCCCCGGGGGCCTCCTCGCCCGGCAGGACGTGGATGGCCATCATGCCGACGACCGCCGCGGCGCGGGCCAGGTCGACGCCGGTGACGCGCTCGGCGGCGGGGCCGCGGGCCGGGGCGCGGTCGGGGGAGCGGGTCACCGGGTCAGTCTGCCGGGGGCGGTGCCCGGCCCGGGCGTCCCGTCGGCGTGTCGGCGGCCCTCCCGACGCCGCCGGGGGGACGCTGGGACCCGGCTGGGTGCTCGCCCGGTCGGAGCAGTCGCGCCCGGGTACGGTGACCGCATGGCCACCCGGACGAACACGCGGACGACCAGCGGCAGGGGAGGGTCCACCAAGGTGGCGACCGGTTCTCGGGGTGGCACGAAGGCGAACGCGAACGGGTCCCGGGCCAAGAGCCCGGCCAAGGCCCCGGCCAAGGCGCCCGCGCGGTCCGGGGCCCGGCCCGCGGCGAACCGCTCCACGGCCCGCACCCCGGCCCGTCGCCCGGCGCCCCGCCCGGAGCCGACGGGCCCGTCCTGGCCGGTGCGGGCGGTCACGGCCGTCTGGATGGGGTGCGCGCACCTGGTCGGGGGCGCCGCGCGGCGCATCGGGACCGGTGCCCGCGACCTCGACCCCGAGCTGCGGCGCGACGGCGCGGGGTTCGCGCTGCTGGCGCTGGCCATCGTCGTCGCCGCCCGCGAGTGGTGGGGGCTGCCCGGCCGGGCCGGGCAGGTCATCCACACCGTCGCCGCCGGCACGCTGGGGGAGGTGGCCCTCGCGCTGCCCGTCGTGCTGGTCGGGCTGTCGGTGCACCTGCTGCGCCACCCCGACCACACCCAGACGACCACGCGCGCCGTCGTCGGCTCCCTCGCGCTGACGCTGTCGGCCGCCGGGCTGGTCCACCTGGCCACCGGGTCGCCCGCGCCGACGGGTCCGCAGGGCGCGAGCGTGGTCACCGACTCCGGCGGGATGCTGGGCTTCCTGGTGGCCGGCCCGCTCACCACCGCGCTGACCCCGTGGGTCACGACCCCGATCCTGGTCCTGCTGGGCTTCTTCGGCGTCCTGGTGCTCACGGCCACGCCGGTGCACGCCATCCCCTCGCGCCTGCGCGAGGCGTACGAGCGCCTGACCCACCACCCGCACCGCGAGGCGGCCCGCGAGGAGGCCGCCGGCCGGCGGGACCTGCCGGCGACGGCGCTGGCCCGGCAGCGGGCGGCGCGCGCCCAGGGAGCGGCCCCGGAGGCCGACGAGAAGCCCCGTCGCCGCCGGAAGAAGGACGACGCGCCGGTCGCCGAGCGCGTCGGGGACGAGGCGTTCGAGCAGGCCGCGATCACCGACGCCGCCGTCGCCGGCGACGCCCCGCGGGCCGAGGAGGCCGAGGAGGCCCGGGCGCGCCCGCGCCCCGGGCAGCGCCGGCCGGTCGCCTCGGACGTGCCGTCGGTGCGCGAGGCCCTCGAGGAGGGGTCCCGCGTGGACGGCGCCTCGGTGCCCTCCACGCCGCCGAAGGACCTGGTCGCGCCGCCCGCGACGCCGCTGCCGCCGCGCATCGAGCAGCTGACCCTCGCCCCCGACGTGACGTACACGCTGCCGGAGGCGGCCGCGCTGACGCCCGGGACGCCGCCGAAGGAGCGCAGCGCCGCCAACGACCGGGTCGTGGAGGCCCTGTCCGGGGTGCTGGACCAGTTCGACATCGACGCCCGCGTCACGGGCTTTTCCCGCGGCCCGACGGTCACGCGCTACGAGGTGGAGCTCGGGCCGGGCACGAAGGTCGAGCGGGTCACGCAGCTGTCGAAGAACATCGCCTACGCGGTGGCCAGCGCGGACGTCCGCATCCTGTCGCCGATCCCGGGCAAGTCCGCCATCGGCATCGAGATCCCGAACTCCGACCGCGAGACCGTCTCCCTGGGCGACGTGCTGCGCTCGAAGGTGGCGACCTCGACCGAGCACCCGATGGTCATGGGGGTCGGCAAGGACGTCGAGGGCGGGTTCGTCGTCGCCAACCTCGCCAAGATGCCGCACCTGCTCGTCGCGGGGGCCACCGGCGCCGGCAAGTCCAGCTTCGTGAACTCGATGATCACCTCGATCCTCATGCGGGCCACGCCGGACGAGGTCCGGATGGTGCTCGTCGACCCCAAGCGCGTCGAGCTGACGATCTACGAGGGCATCCCGCACCTCATCACGCCGATCATCACGAACCCCAAGAAGGCCGCCGAGGCCCTGGAGTGGGTCGTGCGGGAGATGGACCAGCGCTACAACGACCTGGCCGAGTTCGGGTTCAAGCACGTCGACGACTTCAACAAGGCCGTGAAGGCCGGCAAGGTCCAGGTGCCGGAGGGGTCGCAGCGGGTGCTGCAGCCCTACCCGTACCTGCTGGTGATCGTCGACGAGCTGGCCGACCTCATGATGGTCGCCCCCCGCGACGTGGAGGCCTCGATCCAGCGCATCACGCAGCTGGCGCGCGCGGCGGGGATCCACCTGGTGCTGGCGACGCAGCGGCCGTCGGTCGACGTCGTGACCGGCCTGATCAAGGCGAACGTGCCGTCGCGGCTGGCGTTCGCCACGAGCTCGCTGGCCGACTCCCGCGTCGTGCTGGACCAGCCCGGCGCGGAGAAGCTCGTCGGGCAGGGGGACGCGCTGTTCCTGCCGATGGGCTCGTCCAAGCCGATGCGCGTGCAGGGCGCGTGGGTCACCGAGAGCGAGATCGAGGCCGTCGTCTCGCACGTGAAGTCGCAGCTGCAGCCGGTGTACCGCGACGACGTGGTGGTGACGGCGCAGAAGAAGCAGGTGGACGAGGAGATCGGCGACGACCTCGACGTCCTGCTGCAGGCCGCCGAGCTGGTGGTGACGACGCAGTTCGGGTCGACGTCGATGCTGCAGCGCAAGCTGCGGGTCGGATTCGCCAAGGCGGGCCGGCTGATGGACCTGCTGGAGTCGCGGGGAGTCGTGGGGCCGAGCGAGGGGTCCAAGGCCCGCGACGTGCTGGTGCGCCCGGAGGACCTGCCCGGCGCGCTGGCGCTCATGCGCGGCGAGGAGCCGCCGGTGGCGATGGACCCGGTGGGGGAGCCGGAGGTCGTCGAGGTCGACGGCGGGGAGGACGCCTGGGAGCTGCTCGACCGGCGTTGAGGCGCCGGGAGCGACACGTCACGGAGAGCGAGCAGTCTGTCGCATTCCGGTGACTCTCCGTGTAACTTTGAGTCATGGACGCGCCCCGACCCCATGAGCCGGTCCGGTCGTCCAGCGAACGGTCCCCGGACCGGCCCCCCGAGCGCCCCACCGAGCGCCGGGAGGCCGAGCGGCGCGACCTGGACCTCCTGGTCTGGGACGCGCCGAACATCGACATGACGCTGTCCTCGATCCTGGGGTCCCGCCCCGCGTCCTCCGACCGCCCCCGCTTCGACGCCATCGCCCGCTGGTTCCTGTCCGAGGCCGGCGACCACGAGGTCGAGGGCTGCGTGTTCACCAACGTCCACCCCGCCAGCGCGGTGTCGCTGCGCGGCTGGATCGAGGCGCTGCGCAGCTTCGGGTACGCGGTGTTCGCCCGCCCCAAGGTGCTCCCCGAGGACGACGTCGACGACGCGATGCTCCAGCACATCGCCTCCCGGCGGGCCTCGCACCGGCTGCGCCGGGTCGTCGTCGCCAGCGGCGACGGCCGCAACTTCCTGGCCCCCCTGGAGGAGCTGCACCGCGCCGGGGTCCGCGTCGTGGTGCTCTCCTTCGCCGAGGTCGCCGGGTACGCCCAGGAGTCCCCGCACATCGAGTTCGTCGACCTCGAGGACGTCCCCGGCGCCTTCCAGGTCACGCTCGGGCGCACCCGCCTGACGGCGCTGCCCCCCGACGGCGGCTGGTTCCGCCCCACCCGGCCCATGCGCGCGCTGCTGGAGGACTCCGCGCCGCTGGAGCAGCCGGCGTCGCCGCCCGAGGCCCCCGCGGCCGCGGCCGAGGGGCTGGCGCGCACCGCACCCGACGCCCCGCCCGGACCCGAGGACGCCCCCCGGCCGGCGGCCCCCGAGGTCGGCGAGGTCGGCCGCGCCCCGGTCGCCCACCCCCAGCGGGCCCGCAGCGCCTGAGGCCGGGCCCCGGCCGGACGGCCCGTCGCCGGCCGCCCGGGCCGTACCCTGGGGAGGTGCCTCCCCTCCCCGGACAGCAGCGGTCCGTCGCGCTCGTGACGCTCGGCTGCGCCCGCAACGACGTCGACTCCGAAGAACTCGCCGGACGGCTCGCCGACGCCGGCTGGACCCTCGTCGACGACGCCGACGGCGCCGACGTGGCCGTCGTGAACACCTGCGGGTTCGTGGAGCAGGCCAAGAAGGACTCCATCGACACCGTGCTGGCCGCCGCGGACCTCAAGGAGGCCGGCCGCACGCGGGCCGTCGTGGCCGTGGGCTGCATGGCCGAGCGCTACGGCGAGGACCTCGCCCGGTCCCTGCCCGAGGCCGACGCGGTCCTCGGCTTCGACTCCTACGGCGACCTGTCCTCCCACCTCGAGGCGATCCTGCACGGGGAGAAGCCGCAGTCCCACGTGCCGCGCGACCGGCGCTCGCTGCTGCCGCTGGCGCCCGTGGACCGGCAGGCCGCCCGCGCCGCCGCCCTGGCCGCCGCGCCCGACCTGCCCGAGGGCGTCGCCCCCGCCAGCGGGCCGCGCGTCGTGCGCCGCCGCCTGGGCTCGGGCCCGTGGGCGCCGGTGAAGATCGCCGCCGGCTGCGACCGCCGCTGCACCTTCTGCGCCATCCCCGCCTTCCGCGGCTCGTTCGTCTCCCGGCCCGCCGACGAGGTCCTCGCCGAGACGCGGTGGCTGGCCGAGCAGGGCGTCAAGGAGGTGTTCCTCGTCTCGGAGAACACCACCTCCTACGGCAAGGACCTCGGGGACCTGCGGGCCCTGGAGGCGCTGCTGCCGCGGGTCGCGGCCGTCGAGGGCATCGAGCGCGTCCGGGTGTCCTACCTGCAGCCGGCCGAGGTCCGCCCCGGTCTGCTCGACGCGCTCACCGGCACCCCCGGCGTCGTCCCCTACTTCGACCTGTCCTTCCAGCACTCCGCGCCGGACGTGCTGCGCCGCATGCGCCGCTTCGGCAGCACCGAGGCGTTCCTGGCCCTGCTGGACCAGGTGCGCGAGCGCTTCCCGACCGCCGGGATCCGGTCCAACGTCATCGTCGGGTTCCCCGGCGAGACCGAGGCCGACCTCGACGAGCTGTGCTCCTTCCTCGAGAGGGCCCGCCTCGACGTCGTCGGGGTGTTCGGGTACTCCGACGAGGACGGCACCGAGGCCGAGGGGCTCGACGGCAAGCACCCCGAGGAGGTCGTCGCGGCCCGCCTGGACCGGGTGACCCGCCTCGTGGAGGAGCTCGTCGCCCAGCGCGCCGAGGAACGCCTCGGCGAGGTCGTCGAGGTGCTCGTGGAGTCGGTCGTCGACGAGGACGGCGACCCGCACGTCGTCGGCCGCGCCGCCCACCAGGGCCCCGACGTCGACGGCGAGACCGAGCTGGACCTCCCGCCGGGCTCCACGGTCGCGGTCGGCGACCTCGTGCGCGCCCGGGTCACGGGCGTCGCCGGCGCCGACCTGCTCGCCGAACCACTGGTGGGGGCTACGGTCTGAGGATGGAGATCGAGCCGTGAGCACCAGGACAGGGTCCGACCGGCTGGGCCTGCACCGCGGGCACGTGCCCAACGCCCTGACCGTCCTGCGGCTGGTCTTCGTCCCGCTGTTCGTCTGGTTCCTGGCCGCGGACGGCGGCACGAACTGGCGGTGGCGGCTGGCCGCCTCGGCCGTCTTCGTCGCCGCCAGCATCACCGACCGCTACGACGGGCACCTGGCCCGTCGCTGGGAGGTCGTCAGCGACTTCGGCAAGATCGCCGACCCGATCGCCGACAAGGCGCTCATCGGGGCCGGGCTGGTCGTGCTGTCCCTGCAGGGGCGGCTGTGGTGGTGGATGACGATCGTCATCCTGGCCCGCGAGCTGCTCGTCACGCTGCTGCGCTTCCTCGTCATCCGCCGCGGCGTCATCCCCGCCGCCAAGGGCGGCAAGATCAAGACCGTCGTCCAGACGATCGCCGTGGGGCTGTTCGTGCTGCCGCTGCCGGCCGCGCTGGACCCGGTGTGCCTGGCCGTCATGGGCGTCGCCGTCGTCCTGACCCTCTGGAGCGCCTGGGCGTACGTGGTGGCCGGGGCGAAGCTGCTGCGCCCGTGACGTCCGCGCCGGACGTCGTGGCCGCGCTGACCGCCGCGCGGGTGCACGTCGCCACCGCCGAGTCCCTCACCGGCGGGCTGCTGTGCGCGACCCTCGTGGACGTGCCGGGGGCCTCCGCGGTCGTCCGCGGCGGGGTCGTGGCCTACGCCACCGAGCTGAAGACCGCGCTGCTGGGGGTGCCGGCCGACGCGCTGGCCCGCACCGGCCCGGTGGACGCGTTCGTGGCCGAGGAGATGGCCCGCGGCGCCCGCGCCCGGCTGGGGGCCGACCTCGGCGTCGCCACGACGGGCGTCGCCGGTCCCGGCCCGGCCGACGGGTTCGACGCCGGGACGGTCTTCCTGGGCGTGGCCGCGCCGTGGCTGCCCGGCGGGGCCCGGCACGTGCGGCTGGCCCTGACCGGGGACCGCGCGCGCATCCGGCGCGAGACCGTCCGGGCCGCCCTGGCCGCCGTCGCCGCGGCGCTGGCCGACCGCCCGGCGCGGGCCGAGGAACAGGACGGCCCGTCCGGGAGTTGAGCCAGACGTGCGCAACTCTGCTCCCACCACCACCTCCGCGCCCCGGCCGGGGTACGGTAGTGGTTCCACTACCGGCAGCCACCGAGCCGTCTCGGACAACCGTCCGGTCCTGCGCGGACTGCCACCTCGACTCCCTGAGGGAGGCCGCCGCATGGTCGTGCTCCGCCGGACGATCGGTGACGTGCTGCGCGATGAACGGCGCGGTCAGCAGCGGACCCTGCGTGAGGTGTCCTCCACCGCACGGGTCTCCCTCGGGTACCTCAGCGAGGTCGAGCGCGGCCAGAAGGAAGCCTCCAGCGAGCTCCTCGCCTCGATCTGCACCGCGCTCGACGTCCCGCTCTCGCAGGTCCTGGGCGAGGTGACCCGCCGCATCGCCGTCGAGGAGGGCCCGGCGACCCGTCGCCGGTACGCCGCCGAGGGCATCGTCCCCGCCCCGGCCCCCGAGCCCCAGCGCCCGGTGGCCGACGCCCCCGCCGTCGAGACGGCCGGCGACCTCACCCCCGAGCTGGACACCGACCTCGACACCCTCGTCGAGCAGGCCGTCGACTCCGTGGTCGACCACGCCATCGACTCCGCGCTCGCCGAGGTGCCCAGCCGCGAGTTCGCGGTCGAGCTCGAGGGCCTGCCCGAGGAGCTCGAGCTCATCGTCCGGCGCCGCCTCGTCTCGGCCGCCTGACTCAGCGGCGGGTCCGGTAGGACCTGCCCACGCCCGGCCGTCCGGAGCTGCCCAGGGGGCGCTGCGGGCGGCCGTCGTCCGTCGGGGCCGGACCGCGCTGGCACCCCGGGCAGTAGAAGGCGGTGCGGTCCTGCGGGGGCGGCCCGATCGGCGCGACGCGGACCGTCCCGGCGCACCGCAGGCACGGCAGGCCCGAGCGCGCGTGCGCGAAGTTCTTCCGCCCCCGCCGCAGGTCGCCCGTCGTGACCTGGTCGGCCCGCTCCTTGTTCAGGTCCAGCAGCCGGTGGACGAGCGCCACGAACGCCGCCGGGTCCGCCACCTGCGACACCGGCGCCCACGGGGTCAGCCGGGCCAGGAAGCACGCCTCGGCCATGTAGAAGGTCCCCACGCCCGCCAGGACCCGCTGGTCCAGCAGCGCCGCCCCCAGCTCGCGGTCCGGGTCCCCGGTGAGCCGGCGCTCGGCCTCGGCGGGGTCCCAGCCCGGCCCCAGCAGGTCCGGGCCCAGGTGCCCGACGAGCTCGTGCTCACCGTCGGTGGGCACGAGGTCCAGCATCCCGAGCTTGTGGCCGACCGCCGTCCACTCCGCCGTCGCCAGCACCGCGCGCGTCCCCGACGCCGACCGCCGCCCCCGCGGGTCCCCGGTGCGCTCGACGAACCAGGACCCCTCCATCCGCAGGTGGCTGTGCAGCGTCAGCGGCGGGTCGTCCCCACCGGCGGCGACCCGGGTCAGCAGGTGCTTGCCCGCGCTGACCGTCCCCAGCACCACCCGCCCCGACAGGTCGACCGTGGCCAGGCTCGGCCACCGCAGGTCGCTGGACAGGAGCGCGCGCCCGGTCAGCGCCCGGTCCAGCCGCCGCGCCGTGCGCCAGACCACGTCCCCCTCGGGCACCCCTCAGCTCCGGATCCGCAGGCCCCGCGGCGTGGCGTGGAAACCCGCGGCCTCCAGCGCCTTCCCCAGCGGCGAGTCCGCCACCAGCACCCCGCTGCCGTCGGCCTTCTCGACCGTCAGCCGCCCCAGGACGCCCTCGCGGACGGCCAGCGCGAGCACGTCGGCCGCGGCCTGCAGGACCGCCTCCTCCGCCGTCCACGACAGCACCGACCGGCCGCCGCGCTCGACGTACAGGACCAGCTCGCCGTCGACGAGGACCACCAGCGCGCCCGCCTTGCGCCCCGGGCGGTGCCCCGTCGCGCCCTCGGTCGCCGCGGGACGCTCCGGCCACGGCAGCGCCGCCCCGTACGGGTTCGCCGGGTCGGTCGCCGCCAGCACCAGCGCCCCCGGCCCGGTGTCCCGGTCCTGGCCGCGACGCTGCGACGGGCTCGCCCCGCCCACCGGCCTCGCGCTGTCCCGCAGGCGGTCCACCGCTCCGGCGGTCGCGAACTGCGAGGCGCCCAGCCCCTCGACGAAGTACCCCCGCCGGGCCCGGCCGGCCTCCTCGAACGCCGACAGCACCTTGTACACGGCGGCGAAACCGCCCGGGACCCGCTCGCTGCCGACCGCCCCGCGGGTCAGGACCCCGTGCCGGTCCAGCAGCACCTCGGCGCTGGCGTGCGCGCGCACCGTCGCGTCGGTCTCGACCTGCGGCAGCAGCGACCAGCGGCCGGCAGCCGACGGCGGCCCGCTGCGGGAGGGCAGCTCCACCCGACGCACCCCCCGCGCCCGCGCCGGGCGCGCGTACCGGCTGCGCGGCGCGGCGGCCCGCGGCTTGTGCGCCCCCCGGCCGCCGAGGCGGTTGCGCAGCGGCGCCAGGGTGTCGTTGGTCAGCCGCCCGGCCCACACCAGGTCCCACAGCACCGTCGTCAGACCGGTGTCGTCGGTGGAGCCCACCGCGTCGGACAGCGCGCGGAAGAAGTACGCCCCGCCCCCGCCGAGCGCGTCCAGCACCGCCCGGTGCAGCTCGGTGTCGACGTCCACCTCCGACTCGCCCGGGTCCGGCAGCGTCAGCGGCGCCAGGTCGGCCGGGTGCAGCGAGACCCAGCCGTCGTCACCGGGCAGCGCCCCGTGCCCGGACCACACGACCTCCCCGGCCGCGGTGAGCTCGTCGAGCATCGACGGGGAGTACCCCTCGACGCGGGAGGCCAGCACCAGCGGCTCCAGGGCGCTCGCGGGCACGACCGCCCCGGCGAGCTGCTCCACCGCGCGCAGGACCCCGTCGACGCCGCGCACGCGCTGCCGCAGACCGGTGCTGACGCCCTGCCAGGCGGGCAGGAAGCGGGCCAGGTCCCGCGGCGGCACCGGTTCGACGTCGGCGCGCAGCGCCGCCAGCGACCGCCGCCGCAGGATCCGCAGCACGTCGGCGTCGCACAGCTCCAGCCCCGTCCCACCGGGCCGCAGCTCGCCCTCCACCACCCGGCCCACGGCCTGCAACCGGCGCAGCGCCTCGTGCGCGACAGCGCGCCCCACCCCGAACCGGGCCGCGGCCTCGGTCACGGTGAACGGCCCCCGGGTCCGCGCGAACCGGCCGAGCAGCTCCGCCAGCGGGTCGGCGACCGGCTCGGTGAACGCCTCCGGGATGCCGACGGGCAGGGGAGTGCCCAGCCCGTCGCGCAGCCGGCCGGCGTCCTCGATGACGGCCCAGTGCTCCTCACCGGCGATGCGCACCCGGATCAGCCGCCGCGCCTCCTCCAGGCCCACCAGCCAGCGGGCCGGGTCGGCGGTGCTGCGGGCCGCGACCTCGGCGGTCGTCAGCGGCCCCAGCACGCGCAGCAGGTCGGCGACGTCCTCGGCGTCGGTGGACTTGCGCTCCTCGACGAGGCGCTGCAGCTCGTCCTCGGTGCGCTGCACCGCCTCGGGGTCCAGCAGGTCCCGCAGCGCGGCGCCCTCCCCGCGGCCGAGGAGCTCGGCGAGCAGGCTCGGGTCGAGGGCGAGCGCCGCGGCCCGGCGCTCGGCCAGCGGGGAGTCGCCCTCGTAGAGGAACTGCGCGACGTACCCGAACATCAGCCCCCGCGCGAACGGCGACGGCTGCGGCGACTCGACCTCCACGACCCGGACCGTGCGCGCGGCGAGGTCGCGCATGAGCTGCTCCAGCCCCGTGACGTCGAAGACGTCGGACAGGCACTCGCGCACCGTCTCCAGGACGATCGGGAAGCTCGCGAACCGGCTGGCGACCTGCAGCAGCGAGGCGGCGCGCTGGCGCTGCTGCCACAGCGGCTGGCGGCGGCCGGGCTGGCGGCGGGGGAGCAGCAGCGCCCGCGCCGCGCACTCGCGGAACCGCGACGCGAACAGCGCCGACCCGCCGATCTCGGCCGTCACGAGGTCGGCGACCTCGTCGGCCTCCAGCGCCACCAGGTCGGCCACGTCCGGGGCCTGGCCCTCCGGCAGGTCGAGGTCGGGCAGGCGCAGGACGATCCCGTCGTCGGCGGGCATGGCCTGCACGTCGACGCCGAACCGCTCGCGCATGCGCGCGCCCAGCGCCAGCGCCCACGGGGAGTGGACCTGCCCGCCGAAGGGGGAGTGGATGCAGACGCGCCAGTCGCCGAGCTCGTCGCGGAACCGCTCGACGACGATCGTCCGGTCGTCGGGGACGTGCCGCGTCGCGGCCTGCTGCTCGGTCAGGTACGTCAGCAGGTTGCCCGTCGCCCAGTCGTCCAGACCGGCGGCCCGGACCCGCTCCCGCGCCGCGTCGCCGCCGAAGCCCCCGTCGAGGGACCCGAGCTCGCGGACGAACTCGCCGAGGGCGCGGCCCAGCTCGGCCGGCCGGCCCAGGGCCTCGCCGTGCCAGAACGGGAGCCGGCCGGGCTGGCCGGGGGCCGGGGTGACCAGGACCCGGTCGTGGGTGATGTCCTCGACCCGCCACGCCGAGGACCCCAGCGTGATGACGTCGCCCACCCGCGACTCGTAGACCATCTCCTCGTCGAGCTCCCCGACCCGCCGTCCCGGTCCCTCGCCGGAGGCCAGGAACACGCCGAAGAGCCCCCGGTCGGGGATCGTCCCGCCGCTGGTGACGGCCAGCCGCTGCGCGCCGGGGCGCCCGGTGAGGGTGTCGGTGACGCGGTCCCACACCAGCCGCGGGCGCAGCTCGGCGAACTCGTCGCTGGGGTAGCGGCCCGAGAGCATGTCGAGCACGGCGTCGAGGACCGGCCGCGACAGCGTCGCGAACGGCGCGGCGCGCTGGGCCAGCGCCAGCAGGTCCGGCACCGTCCACTCGTCCATCGCGACCATCGCCACGATCTGCTGGGCCAGCACGTCGAGCGGGTTGGCGGGGACCCGCAGCTCCTCGATCCGGCCGTCGCGCATGCGCTCGACGACGACGGCCGTCTGCAGCAGGTCCCCGCGGAACTTCGGGAACAGCACGCCGCGGGAGACCGCGCCGACCTGGTGGCCCGCGCGGCCCACGCGCTGCAGGCCGCTGGCGACGCTGGGCGGGGACTCGACCTGCACGACGAGGTCGACGGCGCCCATGTCGATCCCGAGCTCCAGGCTGGAGGTCGCGACGACCGCGGGCAGCCGGCCCGCCTTGAGGTCCTCCTCGATGAGCGAGCGCTGCTCCTTCGACACCGAGCCGTGGTGGGCGCGGGCCAGCACGGGGGGCTTGCCGGCGCCGGCGCCGGCCTGCCCCATGAACTCGGCGGGTGCCGCCGCCGGGGCGTCCTGCTCGGCGTCGGGGTTCAGCCGCTCGTCCCAGATCTCGTTGAGCCGCGCCGTCAGCCGCTCGGACAGCCGCCGCGAGTTCGAGAACACCAGGGTCGAGCGGTGGTCGGCGACGAGGTCGACGATGCGCTCCTCGACGTGCGGCCAGATGCTGGCCCGGCGGGGGTTGCCCGCCGCCTGGCCCGTCAGGTCGTCGGGGTCCTCGGCGCCCCGGCCGGAGTTGTCGAGCTCGCTCATGTCCTCGACGGGCACGACGACCTCGAGGTCGAACTCCTTCGTCGAGGGCGGCTGCACGACCGTCACGGGCCGGCCGCCGGAGACCCACTCCGCGACGGTGCGCACCGGCCGGACCGTGGCGGACAGCCCGACGCGCTGGGTGGGCTCCCCGCCGGCCGCCGCCACCAGGGCGTCCAGCCGTTCCAGCGACACCGCCAGGTGCGCCCCGCGCTTGGACCCGGCCATGGCGTGCACCTCGTCGAGCACGACGGTGCGCACCCCGCGCAGCTGCTCGCGGGCCTTCGACGTCAGCAGCAGGAAGAGCGACTCGGGGGTGGTGATGAGCACGTCCGGCGGGGTGCGGGTGAACCCGCGCCGCTCCTCGGTGGAGGTGTCCCCCGAGCGCACGCCGACGCGCACCTCGGGCACGGGCAGCCCGAGCCGCTGCGCGGCCTGCCGGATGCCGGTCAGCGGCGAGCGCAGGTTCCGCTCGACGTCGACGGCCAGCGCCTTCAGGGGCGAGACGTACAGGACGCGGCAGCGGTGGTCCTTGTCCTCCGGGACCGGCTCACCGGCCAGGCCGTCCAGGGCCCACAGGAACGCCGACAGCGTCTTGCCCGACCCGGTGGGGGCCACGACGAGGGCGTGCTGGCCGCGGCTGACGGCGTCCCAGGCGCCGACCTGGGCGGGGGTGGGGGCGTCGAACGCGCCGGTGAACCACGCGCGGGTGGCCTCGGAGAAGCGGCCCAGGACCTCCTGCGCGCTGGGTTCGGGGGTGGGCTCCGGGCTCATCCGGTCATGAGACCACCCGGCTCCGACACGTGCCCGGCGTGGCACCCTGTGCCGGTGCGAGTCAGCGAGTTCTGGACCCTGGTCACCGACGAGTTCGGGGACGCCTACGGCCGTTCGCTCGTGGCCGACCAGCACCTGATGGCCCTCGACGACCGGACCGCCGGGCAGGCGCTGGAGGCCGGGGTCGAGCCCAAGGCCGTCTGGCTGGCGCTGTGCGACGCCATGGACGTGCCGGCCGCGCGGCGCCTCGGCAAGGACCCGAGGCCGCCGAAGCGGGGCTGACCTACTCCCCGGTGGCCCCGTCGACCCGCTCCCGCAGCAGGTCGGCGTGCCCGTTGTGCCGGGCGTACTCCTCGACGAGGTGGGCCAGGACCCAGCGCACGCTCGTCGTGCCCTGCCGCCGGTGCTCGAAGGTGTCGTCGAGGTCGTGCGAGGCCAGGACCGCCCGGGCGAGGTCCTGCTGGGTGGCGAGCTCGGCCAGGTCGTGCGCGGGGTCGGCGTCCTCGACGCGGTCGAACTCGCCGTCGGGGTCGGCCGGTGAGGAGTAGCGCGGGTGGACGTCCTCGCCGGCCACCCCGGCCTGCCACCACCCGCGCTCGACGTCGGCCAGGTGCCGGACCAGCCCCAGCAGCGACATCGACGACGGCTCGACGGAGCGCCGGCGCAGCTGCTCGGCGGTCAGCCCCTCGACCTTCCGCGCGAACGTGGTCCGGTGGTACTCCAGGAATCCCTCCAGGGTGGAGCGCTCGTCGCCGAGGTACGGGGCCTCGTCCCGCTGCGGGGCGGCGGGGGCCGTGAAGCCCGCGGGCCCGGGACCCGTCACAGCCACCACAGCCCCGCGCCGACGGCGGTCGTCCGCAGGCGGTACAGGCTCGTGGAGGCCGCGACGAACAGGTCGGTGCCGCGCTCGCCGCCGAAGCAGACGTTGGCGACGACCTCCCCGACGACGACCTCGAGCAGCCGGGTGCCGTCGGGGGCGAAGACGGTCACGGCGTCCCCGTTGGACGTCCAGACGTTGCCGGCGGTGTCGACCCGGAACCCGTCGGCCAGGCCCCGGTCGACCTCCACGAAGACCCGGCCGTTCTTGACCACGGGTCCGGAGGGGACGGCGTCCGGGCCCCGGCCGCCGCGTACCCCGGTGAGCACGTCGTAGACCCGGATGAGCCGGTGGGTGCCGTTGCCCGGGGTGGGCGCGGCGGAGGTGTCGGCGACGTAGAGCAGGGACTCGTCGGGGGAGAAGGCCAGCCCGTTGGGCTCCTCGACGTCGGTGACGACCACGCGCAGGTCACCGGTGGCGGGGTCGAGCCGGAAGACGAAGTTGTCCCCGTACTCGCGGAACCCCTCGTGCCCCTCGACGGCGACGGAGATGCCGTACGGCGGGTCGGTGAACCAGATCGCTCCGTCGGAGGCGACGACGACGTCGTTGGGGGAGTTGAGGCGCCGGTCGCCGAAGCGGTCGACCAGGACGCCGGTGGTGCCGTCGGCCCCGGTGCGCTCGACGGCGCGGCGCCCGTGCGAGCAGGCGACGACCCGGCCCTCGTGGTCGAGCGTGCGGCCGTTGGTGAACTCCACCCCCGCGCGGTGGACGGTCAGGCCGCCGTCGACGCCGCTGGACTCCTCCCAGCGCAGCACGCGGTCGCCGGGGATGTCGCTGAAGACCACGGCCCGCTCGGTGGGGAGCCAGACCGGCCCCTCGGCCCAGGTGCTGCCCGAGCCGAGGCGTTCGAGGGCGGCGCCGGCGGGCAGCAGCCCGGCGCCGCGCGGGTCGAGGACCGTGGGGGACGTCTGCGTCACACCGAGCACCCTAGTGATCCCGACACACCGGGGCCGCGGCGACTTGGGTTCGAACAGGTGTACGGATACGATCGGGGGGTCCACAGGAGGTTGGAACGGTCGATCCGTCCACAGGCCCACGCCGTCGCGGGGTCGTGTCGGAGGTCGGCTCTAACGTTCCCCGAGTCAGTCCGATCCAGACCAGATCCAGACCACGAGGTGGAGACATGCCCGCTCCTGCGGACCGCGAGAAGGCCCTCGACGCCGCGCTCGCCGCGATCGACAAGAACTTCGGCAAGGGCTCGGTCATGCGGCTGGGCGACGACGTCCGCCCGCCCATCGAGGTCATCCCGACCGGGGCCATCGCCCTGGACGTCGCCCTCGGCATCGGCGGCCTGCCGCGCGGTCGTGTCGTGGAGATCTACGGCCCGGAGTCGTCCGGGAAGACGACCGTCGCGCTGCACGCCGTGGCGAACGCCCAGCGCAAGGGCGGCATCGCGGCGTTCATCGACGCCGAGCACGCCCTCGACCCCGACTACGCGGCCAAGCTGGGCGTCGACACCGACGCGCTGCTGGTCTCCCAGCCCGACACCGGTGAACAGGCGCTGGAGATCGCGGACATGCTGATCCGCTCCGGCGCCCTCGACATCATCGTCATCGACTCCGTCGCGGCCCTGGTGCCCAAGGCCGAGATCGAGGGCGAGATGGGTGACAGCCACGTCGGCCTGCAGGCCCGCCTGATGTCGCAGGCCCTGCGCAAGATCACCGGTGCGCTGAACCACTCCGGCACCACGGCGATCTTCATCAACCAGCTGCGCGAGAAGATCGGCGTCATGTTCGGCTCCCCGGAGACGACGACGGGCGGCAAGGCGCTGAAGTTCTACGCCTCGGTGCGCCTGGACGTCCGCCGGATCGAGACGCTGAAGGACGGGACGAACCCCGTCGGCAACCGGACCCGCGTCAAGGTCGTCAAGAACAAGGTCTCCCCGCCGTTCAAGCAGGCCGAGTTCGACATCATCTACGGCCAGGGCATCTCCCGCGAGGGTGGGCTCATCGACCTCGGCGTCGAGCACGGCTTCGTGCGCAAGTCCGGGGCCTGGTACACCTACGAGGGCGACCAGCTCGGTCAGGGCAAGGAGAACGCCCGCGCCTTCCTGCGCGACAACCCCGACCTCGGCGACGAGATCGAGAAGCGCATCAAGGAGAAGCTCGGCATCGGCGCCCGGATGGACGCCCCGGCCGAGGCCGACGAGAAGGTCGACTTCTGAGCCGTCGCCAGCGTGAGCAGGTCCCTCCCGGTCCGGACGAGAACCCGGACCGGGAGGCCGACCCGCGCGAGGTCGCCCGGGCGATCGCCCTGCGGCAGCTGACCATGGCGCCGCGGACCCGCGCGCAGCTGGCGGAGAAGATGGCCGCCCGGGAGGTCCCGGCCGACATCGCCGTGGAGGTGCTCGACCGGTTCGAGGAGGTCGGTCTCGTCGACGACCGCGCGTTCGCGGAAGGCTGGGTGCGCTCGCGCAGCGTGGGTCGCGGCCGGCGGGCGCTGGCCCAGGAGCTGCGGCGCAAGGGCGTCGACGACGAGACCGCCCAGGAGGCCCTCGAGACCGTCGACCACGACACCCAGACCGACGCCGCCCGGGACCTCGTGCGGCGCAAGCTGCGCTCCACGGTGGGGCTGGAGCGCGCGGTCCGGGAGCGCCGGCTGTTCGGGATGCTCACCCGGCGCGGGTTCCCCACCGACGTCGTGCTGCGGGTCGTCCGCGAGGAGCTCGACGGTCAGGCGTAGGTTGCGTCCGTGACCACCATCGCGATCCTGGAACTGACCCTCACGGCCGAGGGCGTCGCCCAGGCCCCGGCCATCCTCACCGAGACCCTCGAGGCGACCCGCGCGTTCGAGGGGAACCTCGGCTGCGAGGTGCTCTTCGACAACGCCGACGAGCGGCACGTCTCCATCGTCGAGCGCTGGGAGTCGGTCGAGAACGACGACGCCTACCGGGCCTTCCGCGCCACCCCCGAGGGGGCGTCCCGGCTGGGGACGATCGTCGCGGACCGCAAGCTCACGCTGTACACGGTCCGCGACGACATCTGAGCTCAGACAGCGGTGGCGTCGTAGACCTGGACGGCCGCGGTCTTGGTCGCGGTCTTCCTCGTCATGCGCCGCTCGATGACCTTCGCGACCCCGGCGATGACCATGTTCGTCCCCACGTAGACCACGGCGATCACGATCATCGCCGGGATCAGGTTGAAGTACTGCGACCCGAGCTGCGTGCCCCAGCGCAGCAGCTCGGTGAAGCCGACGATGTAGATCAGCGCCGTGTCCTTGAGGATCACCACGATCTGCGAGACCAGCGACGGCAGCATCGAGCGCACCGCCTGCGGCAGCTGGATCGTCCACAGCACCTGACCTTCGGTGAGCCCGATCGCCAGGCCCGCCTCCTTCTGCCCCTTGGGCAGCGCCTCGACGCCGGCGCGCAGGATCTCGGCGATGAACGCGCCGTTGTAGATGGTCAGGCCGAGCACGCCGCACCAGTAGATCGGGATGTTCCCGTTGCCGGCGTAGAAGAACCAGAACATCAGCAGCAGGACCGGCGGGGCCCGGAACAGCTGGATCATCCCGTAGGCGACCCAGCGCAACGCCTTGGCCGACGACAGCCGGAGGCTCGCCAGCACCGCGCCGAGGACGATCGACAGCGCGATGGCCATCAAGGCCACCGTCATCGTCCGCCACCACGCCCCGAACAGCGCGCGCTGGATGTCGGTGTAGGCGAAGGGGTTCCACTTCGAGGGGGTGAACTGCCCCGCCCCGTTCAGCCGCCACACCACCACCGCCACCACTGCGGCGAACAGCGCGACCCCCACGACCGTCAGGACGTGGTTCAGCCGCCGGGCCCGCGGGCCGGGGGCGTCGTACAGGACCTGGCTCATGCGCGGGCTCCGTTGCGCGAGAGGGACCGTTCCAGCAGGCCGACACCGGCGAAGAGCACCCCGGCCAGCAGCATGTAGGCGACGGTGATGCCGATCAGCACGGAGATCACGGCGTTGCCGTTCTGCTCGACGAGGTTGCGCAGCGCAGAGATCAGCTCGAAGTTGCTGGCCGCGGAGGCCACCGACGTGTTCTTCAGCAGCGCGTTCAAGACGCTGCCCAGCGGCGGGACGACCGCGCGGAAAGCCTGCGGCAGCACTACCAGCCGCAGCACCCCGGTGAACGGCAGCCCGATCGCGCGGGCCGCCTCGGCCTGCCCCACCGGAACGGTGTTGATCCCGGAGCGCACCGCCTCGCACACGAACGTCGAGGTGTAGGCCACCAGAGCCAGGATGGCGTACAGGCGGTACTGCGTCGCGGTGCCGACCCCGAACGTGATGCCCAGGGTCGGCAGGCACAACACGCAGAAGACGATGATCAGCGTCAGCGGCGTGTTCCGGAAGACGCTGACGTAGGTGCTGCCGAACGCGCGCAGCGCGGCGCTGGGGGAGATGCGGAACACCGCGAGGATCGTCCCGAGGACCAGGGAACCCAGGGTCGCCCACAAGAAGAGGGTGACCGTCCCCCACACCCCGCGACCGAACACGTCGAGGTTGTCGACGATGACCTGCACGTCAGCTCCTTGCTGTGTCCTGGTGGGTGGAGCCGGAACGGCGACGTCCGGGGCCCGCGCTGTCGCGGACCCCGGACGGGGTGCCTCAGTAGCGGTCGACCGTGGGCGGCTCGGGGTCGGTGCCGCTGCCGCCGAGGGTGAAGTCGTAGGCCTTCTTCCAGTCGCCGTCGGTGACGGCGGCCTCGATCGCGTCGTTCAGCGCGTTGCGCATGGCCGTGTCGCCCTTGGGCAGGCCGATGCCGTACGGCTCCTCGCTGAACGGCTCGCCCACGACCTTCAAGGCGTCGGGCTGCTGAGCGGCGTACCCGCGCAGGATCGCGTCGTCGGTGGTGACGGCGTCCACCGCGTTGGAGGTCAGCTGCTCCACGCACTTGGAGTAGGCGTCGAAGGTGACCAGGTCGGCGTCGGGGTACTCGTCGCGGATGCGCGTGGCAGGCGTCGAGCCCTCCACCGAGCAGACCTTCTTGCCCGCGAGCGAGTCCGGCCCGGTGATCTCCGACTCGTCGGCCCGCACGAGCAGGTCCTGACCGGCCACGTAGTAGGGGCCGGCGAAGTCGACGACCTCCTTGCGCTTGTCGTTGATCGTGTACGAGGCGATGACCATGTCGACCGTGCCCTGCTGCAGGAACGGCTCGCGGTTGGCCGAGACGGTCTCGACGAACTCGATCTTGTCCGGGCTCAGCCCCAGCTTCGCGGCCATCAGCTTGGCCATCTCGATGTCGAACCCGGCGTACTCCCCGGACCCGGCGTCCTTCTGCCCGATGCCGGGCTGGTCGGCCTTCACGCCGATCGTGACTTTGCCGGCCGAGGTGATCTTCTCGAAGGTCGGGCTGCCCTCCAGGGTCACGCCCGTCGCGACGGCGTAGGTGGGTGCCGCTGCCGGCGTCCCGCCGGAGGTCGAGCCGCCGCCGCTGCTGGTCTCCGGGGAGCCCTCCTGACCGCACGCGGTGAGGGCGAGGACGGCCGTGGCGGCACCGGCCAGCACGACGTTTCTGACGTTCTTCACGGGGTCTGGTCTCCTCGATCGCAGTGGCACTGCTGGGTCGGTGCTGGATCCGTGGCCCCGATGCGTGGCTGGATCAGCGAGTGGGTCGGCGGGTGGGTCAGTGGGTGAGGATCTTCGAGAGGAAGTCCTGGGCGCGCGCGTGCTTCGGTGCGGTGAAGAACGTCTCGGGGTCGGTGTCCTCGAGGATCTGGCCGTCGGCCATGAAGACCACGCGGTCGGCGGCCCGACGGGCGAAGCCCATCTCGTGGGTGACCACGACCATCGTCATGCCCTCGCGGGCGAGCCCGGTCATGACGTCGAGCACCTCGTTGATCATCTCCGGGTCCAGCGCCGAGGTCGGCTCGTCGAAGAGCATGACCTTGGGGTCCATCGCCAGCGCCCGGGCGATGGCGACACGCTGCTGCTGACCGCCGGACAGCTGCGCCGGGTACTTGCCGGCCTGGGAGGACACGCCCACCCGCTCCAGCAGCGCGTCGGCGCGCCTGCCGGCGTCGGAGGACGACTTGCCCCGCACCTTCACCGGCCCCAGCGTCACGTTCTCCTTGACCGTCTTGTGCGCGAAGAGGTTGAAGGACTGGAAGACCATCCCGACGTCGGCGCGCAGCCGCGCCAGGTCCTTGCCCTCGGCGGGCAGGTCCTTGCCGTCGATGGTGATGCGGCCGGAGTCGATCGTCTCCAGCCGGTTGATCGTGCGGCACAGCGTCGACTTGCCCGAGCCCGACGGGCCGATGACGACGACGACCTCGCCCTCGGCGATGGTCAGGTCGATGTCCTTGAGGACGTGCAGGGCGCCGAAGTGCTTCTGCACGCCCTCGAGGCGGACGAGGGGACGACGGCCCGTCGTCGGTGACGGGTGAGGGGCCTGCACGTGGTCACTCATGCCGCTGGACCGTACAGGAGGTGCTCACCGTGTCCACCGGACCGCCACGCAGGTGACGACATCGTGATCCGAAAGTGATGGCGGCCCGTCCCGGCGGGAGCGGAACCGGGACGCCGGGCACGACCTAGACTGGGGTGTGATGAGCACGACGACCGACTCCCCGCAGACCGGCACCCCGCGCACGTACCAGGTGCGCACCTTCGGCTGCCAGATGAACGTCCACGACTCCGAGCGGCTGTCGGGCCTGCTGGAGGACGCGGGGTACGTCCGGTTCGACGAGGCCGGCGCGCAGGCGCCGGTCGAGCCCGACGTTGTCGTGTTCAACACGTGCGCCGTGCGCGAGAACGCCGACAACAAGCTCTACGGCAACCTCGGCCACCTCGCCCCCGTCAAGGAGCGGCGCCCGGGCATGCAGATCGCCGTCGGCGGCTGCCTGGCGCAGAAGGACCGCGGCGAGATCGTCCGCAAGGCGCCGTGGGTCGACGTCGTCTTCGGCACCCACAACGTCGGCTCGCTGCCCGTCCTGCTCGAGCGCGCCCGGCACAACGCCGAGGCCCAGGTCGAGATCCTCGAGTCGCTGGAGACGTTCCCCTCCACGCTGCCCACGCGCCGCGAGTCGCCCTACGCGGCGTGGGTGAGCATCTCGGTCGGCTGCAACAACACCTGCACGTTCTGCATCGTCCCGGCCCTGCGCGGCAAGGAGAAGGACCGCCGCCCCGGCGACGTCCTGGCCGAGGTCGAGGCCCTCGTCGGCGAGGGGGTCCTCGAGGTCACCCTGCTGGGGCAGAACGTCAACACCTACGGCGTCGAGTTCGGCGACCGCCTGGCCTTCGGCAAGCTGCTGCGCGCCACCGGCGGCATCGAGGGGCTGGAGCGGGTCCGCTTCACCAGCCCGCACCCCTCCAGCTTCACCGACGACGTCATCGAGGCCATGGCCGAGACGCCGAACGTCATGCCGAGCCTGCACATGCCGCTGCAGTCGGGGTCGGACCGGGTGCTGAAGGCGATGCGCCGCTCCTACCGGCAGTCCCGGTTCCTCGGCATCATCGACGGCGTCCGCTCCCGCATCCCCGACGCGGCGATCACCACCGACATCATCGTCGGCTTCCCCGGGGAGACCGACGCCGACTTCGAGGACACCCTGCACGTCGTGGAGCAGGCCCGCTTCTCCAGCGCCTTCACCTTCCAGTACTCCCCGCGGCCGGGGACCCCGGCCGCGACGATGGGCGACCAGATCCCCAAGCACGTCGTCCAGGAGCGGTACGAGCGGCTCACCGCGCTGCAGGACCGCATCACCTACGAGGAGAACCAGGCCCAGGTCGGGCGGACGCTGGAGGTCCTGGTCGCCGAGGGGGAGGGCCGCAAGGACGCCGCGACCCGGCGCCTGTCCGGGCGGGCCCCCGACAACCGCCTCGTGCACTTCGCGGTGCCCGAGGGCACCGCGCTGCGCCCGGGTGACGTCGCCACGGTGCACGTCACCCGCGGGGCCCCGCACTACCTCGAGGCCGACGACCTCGGCGCGTTCGCGGTGCGCCGCACCCGCGCGGGCGACGCGTGGGAGGCCCGGCAGGCTCGCCCGGTGGAGGAGCAGGCCGACGGCCCCCGGCCCGTGGGGCTCGGGATGCCGTCGCTGCGCCGCCGGCCCTGAGGCCGCGCCCGGGCCGTCACTTCGACGGCGGGACCGAGGGGTCCGGCACGGGGTCCGGCCCCGGCGTCGGGCCCGGGTCGGGCACCGGCGGCTCCCCGGGCTGACCGGGGTGCGGGACGGGGGTCGGCGGGGCCGGCACCGGCGGAGGCGTCGGGATCGTCACCGGACCGGTCCCGTCATCGGCGTCCCGTCGGTGGTGGTGCCGCCGCGCATCGGGGTGCCGCCGTCCGGCGTCGTCGTCGGGGGCGCCTGCTCGGCCGCCCGGTCGACGCCCTTGCGGGCCAAGTCGGCGACCCGGGACACCTTGTCGGCGTACTTGCCGTCGGTCCGCGAGTTCAGGAACTGCCCGGCCTTGCCGATCGCCCCGTCCGCCCGGCCGGAGTGCTCGGCCGCGAACGTGCCAGCCCTCCCGCGGGCCTGGTCGGCAATCTCCTTCGCCTGGTCCGCGGCCTCGCCCAGCTTGCCCTTGAGGTAGTTCATCGTGCCCACGGTCACGTCCCTCCACTCGGTCCCCGGCAGTCGTCCCGGACGGGGTCAATGCTCTGCCACCATGACGATGTGGGCCAGCCGAAGATTCCCGTGATCGCCGTGATCGGCCCCACCGCCTCCGGCAAGTCCGACGTCGGCGTCGCCCTCGCCCGGCTGCTCGAGCGGGCCACCGGCACCCCCGGCGAGGTCGTGAACGCCGACGCGCTGCAGTTCTACCGCGGGATGGACATCGGCACCGCGAAGATCACGCAGGCCGAGCGGCGCGGCGTCCCGCACCACCTCCTCGACGTCCTCGACGTCACCGAGACCGCCGAGGTCGCCGCCTTCCAGCAGTGGGCCCGGGACGTCTTCGACGACGTCACCGGCCGCGGTCGCGTCCCCGTCCTCGTCGGCGGGTCGGGGCTGTACGTGCGCGCCGCGCTCGACGACCTCCGCTTCCCCGGCAAGGACCCCGCCGTCCGGGCCCGGCTCGAGGCCGAGCTCGAGCGCGTCGGCCCGCACGCCCTGCACGCCCGGCTGGCCGCCTCCGACCCCGGGGCCGCCGCCCGGATCCTGCCCGGCAACGGCCGCCGCATCGTGCGGGCCCTGGAGGTCGGCGAGATCACCGGGGCCCCCTTCGCGGCCGCCCTGCCCGAGCCGACGTACCTGCGCCCGACCCTGCAGGTCGGCCTCGCGGTGCCCCGCGACCAGCTCGTCGCCCGCATCGACGCCCGCGTGGAGCGCATGTGGGCCGCCGGTCTGGTCGAGGAGGTCCGGGCCCTGCAGGCCCGGGGCCTGCGCGAGGGGCTGACCGCCGGCCGCGCCCTCGGCTACGCCCAGGTCCTCGACGCCCTCGACGGCACGACCACCGACGACGAGGCCCGCGAGCTCACCGCCCGCCTGACCCGGCGCTTCGCCCGCAAGCAGGAGTCCTGGTTCCGCCGCGACGGGCGCGTGCACTGGCTCGACGCCCCCGACGGCACCACCGCCGAGGACCTCGCCCGCCGGATCGTCGACCTGCTGCCCGTAGCATCGGCCGCGTGACCAGCGAGATCCCCTTCACCAAGGGCCACGGCACCGAGAACGACTTCGTGCTCGTCGCCGACCCCGACGGCTCCTGGGCACCGGACGCGCAGCTGGTCGCCGCGATCTGCGACCGGCGCGCCGGGATCGGGGCGGACGGGCTGATCCGCGCCGTCCGCACGGCCGCCGAACCGGCCGCCGCGGCGCTGGCCGACCAGGCCGAGTGGTTCATGGACTACCGCAACTCCGACGGCTCCGTCGCCGAGATGTGCGGCAACGGCGTCCGCGTCTTCGCCGAGTTCCTGCTGAGCAGCGGGCTGCTGCCCGAGGGGGCCGGGGACGGCACCTGGTTCGGCGTCGCCACCCGGGCCGGTCTCAAGCGCCTGCGCCGCGAGCCCGACGGCTCCTGGACGGCCGACATGGGCCGCTGGTCCCTCACCGGCGGCGCCCGGGCCCTCGCCGACGGGTCCGACGCCCTCGTCCAGGTCCCCGGCCTCGACGGCGTGGCCCGCCCCGCGCTGTCCGTCGACCTCGGCAACCCGCACACCGTCGTCGCCCTGCCCGACGCCGCCGAGCTCGACGCCGCCGACCTGGGCCGCGCCCCGCAGGTCGAGCCCGTCCCGCCGCACGGCACCAACGTCGAGCTCGTCGTCCCCGTCGACGGCGTCGACCTCGACGGCAACGGCGACCTCGACATCGGCGACATCGCGATGCGCGTGCACGAGCGCGGCTCCGGGGAGACCCGCTCCTGCGGCACCGGGGCCTGCGCCGCGGCGCTCGCGACCCGCGCGTGGGCCGGGGAGGGCGCACCGGGGGTGTGGCGGGTGCGGGTGCCCGGCGGCCGGCTCGTGGTCACCGTCGGTGCGGGGTCGACGCTGTCGGAGGGGACCGTCTGGCTGTCCGGGCCCGCTCAGCTCGTCGCCCGCGGGGTCCTCACCCTCACCCCTGCCGCCTGACCGTCAGCACCCGGAAGCCCCCGGACGTCGTCGTCCGGGTCGTCGCGGTGCCCGGCAGCACCCCCGAGCCCAGCCAGGAGTGCAGCGAGTCCGCGCCCAGGTTCTTCTGCACGACCAGGTGCGCCACCCCTCCGGGCGCCAGCCGCGGCAGCCAGCGCAGCAGCAGCTCGTGCAGCGCCGCCTTGCCGATGCGGATCGGCGGGTTGGACCAGATCTCGTCGAAGCGCACGGCGGGGTCGACCGCGTCGGGCAGCGCGGCGTGCACGGTCGTGCCCAGGCGCGCGGCGTTGCGCCGCACCAGGTCCAGGGCGCGCTCGTTGACGTCCACGGCGTGGACCGCCTGGTGCGGGCGCAGCAGCGCCAGGGTCAGCGCGACGGGGCCCCAGCCGCAGCCGAGGTCGAGCACCGTGCCGGGGGCGTCGTCGGGCTCGACGAGCGGCAGCAGCACCGCGGTGCCCTTGTCGACCCGGTCGCCGCTGAAGACGCCGCGGGCGGTGGTGACGGTGACCTCGCGACCGGCCAGCTCGACGGTCAGCTCGCGGCGCTCGTCGGCCGTGGCGGGCTGGGCGGAGAAGTAGTGCTCGGGCTCGGGCTGCGACACGACGGGCAAGCGTAGGGCGTGAAATGAACTCGCCCCCGTCGTGGTTGCACTGTCACGCTAGGCGCACACCACGAAGCGACCGAGGAGGTCCATGAACCAGCGCCACGTTCCCGCGACGGAGCAGTCCGCGGGACCCACGAACAGCGAACGCGACCAGGAGTTCGACCGGGCCATCGCCCGCATCCTGCGCGGTCACGGGGAGAACGCGGCGCAGGAGGTGGGCGAGAACGACGATCCCGACGGTCACACCGCGTTCGACGGGGACCAGCTCGACCTCGCCGACCGCCGCGCGCTGCGCCGCGCCGCCGGGCTGTCCACCGAGCTCTCGGACGTCACCGAGGTCGAGTACCGGCAGCTGCGGCTCGAGCGGGTCGTCCTGGCCGGGGTCTGGTCCAGCGCCGACTCCAACCGGGCCGAGGCCGAGGTCTCGCTGCAGGAGCTGTCGGCCCTGGCCGCCACGGCCGGCTCCGACGTCCTCGCGGGCGTGCTGCAGCGCCGCACGACCCCGGACGTCGCGACCTACCTGGGGGCGGGCAAGGCGGCCGCCCTGGCCGACCTCGTGGCCGCCGAGGGCGCCGACACCGTCATCTGCGACGGGGAGCTGTCGGCCTCCCAGCGCCGCGGGCTGGAGGACATCGTCAAGGTGAAGGTCGTCGACCGGACGGCCGTCATCCTCGACATCTTCGCCCAGCACGCCAAGAGCCGGGAGGGCAAGGCCCAGGTCGAGCTCGCCCAGCTCGAGTACCTCCTCCCGCGCCTGCGCGGGTGGGGCGAGTCGATGTCCCGGCAGGCCGGTGGCCGGGTCGCCGGCGGTGCGGGGATCGGTTCCCGCGGTCCCGGTGAGACGAAGATCGAGCTGGACCGCCGGCGCATCCGGGGCCGGATGGCCAAGCTGCGCCGCGAGATCAAGGGCATGGGCACCGCGCGGGTCGAGAAGCGCTCGCTGCGGCACGCCCGGGCCGTCCCGGCGGTCTCCATCGCCGGGTACACCAACGCGGGCAAGAGCTCCCTGCTCAACCGGCTCACCGGCGCCGGGGTCCTCGTCGAGAACGCCCTGTTCGCGACGCTGGACCCGACCGTCCGGCGGGCCCAGACGCCCGAGGGGCGGCCGTACACGCTGGCCGACACGGTCGGGTTCGTCCGCTCGCTGCCGCACCAGCTCGTCGAGGCGTTCCGCTCGACGCTGGAGGAGGTCGCCGAGTCCGACGTCGTCCTCCACGTCGTCGACGGGTCGCACCCCGACCCCGAGGGGCAGCTCGCCGCGGTGCGGGCCGTCCTGGCCGACGTGGACGCGCAGGGCGTGCCGGAGCTGGTGGCGGTCAACAAGGCCGACGTCGCCGACCCTGAGGTCCTCGACCGGCTGCTGCGCCGGGAGAAGAACGCGGTCGCCGTCTCGGCCCGCACCGGGCAGGGCGTGGACGAGCTGCTCGCCCGCATCGCCGAGATGCTGCCGGTGCCCGACGTCGAGCTCGAGGTGGTCGTGCCCTACGACCGCGGCGAGCTCGTCCACCGGGTGCACACCACCGGTCAGGTGCTGGACGAGGAGCACACCGCCGACGGCACGCGGCTGCTGGCCCGGGTCCGCCCGCGGCTGGCGGCCGAGCTGGAGCGGTACCGGCTCACGCGCACCGCGTGAGGTGACGTCCGCGTCCACGGCGGGCCCCGGAGGGGACCCGCTGTGGACGGCGGACGGTCGTGTCGGTGCGACGGGGGAGGATGGACCGGTGAGCACGTCCACCGACCCCGCCCCCCGCGACGTCGCGGACGAGGAGGTCGACGGCCCCGAGGCCGCCGACCTCCTCGACGCCGTCGTCGACGCCCTCGGCGGCCAGCGCCGGGAGGGGCAGGCGCGGATGGCGCAGGCCGTCACCGACGCCATCCGCACCCGCCGCCACCTGCTCGTGCAGGCCGGCACCGGCACGGGCAAGTCGATGGCCTACCTCGTCCCGGCGGTCGCGCACGCCGTGCACACCGACCACCGCGTCGTCGTCACGACGGCGACGCTGGCGCTGCAGGCCCAGGTCGTCGAGCGGGACCTGCCGCGCCTGGCCCGGGCCCTGGCCCCGGCGCTGCGCCGCGAACCCACCTGGGAGCTGCTCAAGGGCCGGGCGAACTACCTGTGCCGCAACAAGCTCGACGGCGGATTCCCCACCGACGAGGGCGCCCTGTTCGACATCGCCGCCCCCACCGTCGCGGCGAGCGGCGCCGGCGGGGACGCCGGGCGGCTGGGCCGCGAGGTGGTGCGGCTGCGCGAGTGGGCCGCGACGACCGAGACCGGCGACCGCGACGAGCTGGACCCCGGGGTCAGCGACCGCGCCTGGCGGCAGGTGTCCGTCTCGGCCCGCGAGTGCCTGGGGTCCCAGCGCTGCCCGGTGGCCGCCGAGTGCTTCTCCGAGCGGGTGCGGGCCCGGGCCCGCCAGGTCGACGTCGTCGTCACCAACCACGCCATGACGGCCATCGACGCCCTGGAGAACAGCGGGCTGCTGCTGCCCGAGCACGACGTGCTCGTCGTCGACGAGGCCCACGAACTGGCCGACCGGGTGACGGCCGTGGCGACGGCGGAGCTGTCCGCCTCGGTGCTGCACACCGCGTCCCGGCGCCTGCGCCGCTCGGCCGGCATCGTCGCCGAGGCCCTCGACGACGCCGCGGTCGCCCTGGAGGCCGCGCTGGAGGAGGCCCCGCCGGGCCGGCTGGACCGGTGGCCCGACGCGCTGGCCGACGCCGTCGTCGCCGTGCGCGACGCCGCCCGGCAGGCGCTGAGCGACCTCAAGGACGCCGGCGAGTCCGCCGGCAAGGAGGAGGACCCCGAGTCCCGCGGAGCCCGGCACCTGGCGCGCGCCGCCGTCCAGGAGGTCTTCTCGGTCGCCGAGCGGCTGGCCGCTGAGGTGGGCCGGGACGCCCAGGACGGTCACGACGTGGCGTGGGTGACCGCGGGCTTCGGGGCGGCCTCGCGGCCGCCGTCCCTGCACATCGCGCCGCTGTCGGTCGCGGGCCTGCTGCGGGAGAGGCTGTTCAGCGAGCGGACCGTCGTCGCCACGTCGGCGACCCTGACGCTGGGCGGGTCCTTCGACCCCGTCGCCGGCGCCTTCGGGCTCAAGGGCGCCAAGGGGGCCGGCACGGCCTGGACGGGGGTCGACGTCGGCAGCCCGTTCGACTACCCCCGGCAGGGGATCCTCTACGTCGCCCGGCACCTGCCCCCGCCGGGGCGGGCCGGGGCGGGTGAGGCGGCGATGGACGAGCTGGCGGCGCTCGTGGAGGCCGCCGGGGGGCGCACCCTGGGGCTGTTCTCCTCGCGCCGGGCGGCCGAGGAGGCCGCCGAGGCGCTGCGCCGGCGCGTCTCGACGCCGGTGCTGTGCCAGGGCGACGACCGGCTGCCCAAGCTCGTCCGGGACTTCACCGACGACCCCGCCACGACGCTGGTCGGGACGATGTCGCTGTGGCAGGGCGTCGACGTGCCCGGCGCCAGCTGCTCGCTGGTGGTCATCGACCGCATCCCCTTCCCCCGCCCCGACGACCCGCTCATGTCGGCGCGGGCCCGGGCCGTGGACGCGGCCGGCGGCAACGGGTTCCTGACCGTCTCGGTGTCCCACGCGGCCGTCCGGCTGGCCCAGGGGGCGGGGCGGCTGATCCGGGCGGCGGAGGACAAGGGGGTCGTCGCCGTCCTGGACTCCCGGCTGGCCACGGCCCGCTACGGCGGGTTCCTGCGCGAGTCGCTGCCGGACTTCTGGGCGACGACGTCGACGGATACGGTGCTGGCGGCGCTGCGGCGGCTGAGCGAGTGACGTCCGCGACACCTCCTGGTGGTGGGGGGCCACGGGCGTGGCATCCTCGCTCTGTGGCCACCGTCGGCTTCCTGCACACCGCGCACGCCCACGTGCGCACCTTCCGCGACCTGCTGGCCGAACGGGACGACACCGTCGCTGATCGGCACCTCGTGGACACCGGCCTGCTCGCGGCCGCTCGGGCCCGGGGGCCCGAGGCCGTGCGCGCCGCCCTGGGCGACCGGCTGCGCCGGCTGGTGGCCGAGGGGGCCGACGTCGTCGTCTGCACGTGCTCGACGGTCGGGGCGACGGCTGAGGCCGTCGGCGCCGAGCTCGGCCTGCGGGTGGTGCGCGTGGACCGCCCGATGGCGGAGGCGGCCGTGCTGGCCGGGCGGCGGGTCGCCGTGGTCAGCTCGCTGGACGAGGCGGCCGCCACGCTCGTCCCGCTGCTGCGGGAGTGCGCCGAGGACACCGGTCGCCGCGTCGACTTCGTCGAGGTGCGCTGCACCGGGACGTGGGCGGCGTTCGAGTCCGGGGACCTGCTGACCTACACGACCGGGGTGGCCGACACGGTCCGCCGGGCGCTGCGGCCGCTGGACCCGCCGGTCGACGTCGTCGTGCTGGCCCAGGCGAGCATGGTCGACGCAGCGCCGTTGCTGCGCGACCTCAGCGTCCCGGTGCTCACCTCACCGCGGCTGGCGGTCGAGGCGGCCGTCGAGCTGGTGCTGCCGGTGCGCTGAACCGGCGCCGGGCTGGCGACGGGCCGGCGACGGGTCCGCGCGGGTCACAGGCTCCGCAGGACGGCGGTGACCCGGCCCAGGACGGTGGCCTCGTCGCCGTCGATCGGGTCGAACAGCGGGTTGCGGGGCAGCAGCTTGACGTGGCCGTCCTTGCGCTGCAGCACCTTCACCGTCGCCTCGCCGTCGATCATGGCGGCGACGACGTCCCCGTTCTCGGCCGTCGGCTGCCGGCGCACGACCACCCAGTCGCCGTCGCAGATGGCCGCCTCGATCATCGACTCGCCCACGACGCGGAGCACGAAGTGCTCCCCGGCGCCGATCAGCTGCGCCGGCAGCGGGAACACCTCCTCGACGAGCTGCTCGGCGAGGATGGGGCCACCGGCGGCGATGCGGCCCACGAGGGGCACGTACGCGGGGGCGGGGTGGCTGTCGGCGGCCGCGCCGTCGACGCCGTTGACGCCGTCCACCACGCCCCACCCCGACCGCGGGGGCGGGGAGACGACCTCGAGGGTGCGGGGGCGGCGCGGGTCCTTGCGCAGGAACCCCAGCCTCTCGAGGGTCTTGACCTGGTGGGCGACGCTGGAGGGGCTCGTCAGGCCCACGGCCTGCCCGATCTCCCGCATGCTCGGCGGGTACCCGCGCTGGTCGACGCAGTCCTTGATGGCGTGCAGGACCCGGCGCTGCCGCTGGGTGAGCCCGTCGCGCGCCAGGGGAGGGTCGGGGAACTCGTGGACCGTCCCGAGCGCCTGCTCCGTCACGGGTCCGCTCTCGTCGGTGCCGTCCAGCACGTCGGCCACGTCCTTCTCCCTGTCCGATGGTCACCCGGGGCGCTGCGCGGTGCCGCGTGGTCGGTCGAGCTCGCCGACCGCCCGGTGGAGCAACGTTAGCCACCCGGCCCCCGGGCATCAAACACGTGTTCGAACCCGGCGTGTCGACCAGGCCCTGGTCGGGTGCCGGGACGCTGCCTAGGCTCGTCCCATGTGCCGGAACATCCGCCAGCTGCACAACTTCGAACCGCCCGCCACGGGCGAGGAGGTGCGGGCGGCGGCCCTGCAGTACGTGCGCAAGGTCGCCGGGACGACGAAGCCGTCGGCGCGCAACCAGGAGGCGTTCGACCGCGCCGTCGCGGCCGTCGCGCACGCCACCGAGCACCTCCTGGACGACCTCGTCACCGCCGCCCCGCCGAAGGACCGCGAGGTCGAGGCGGCCCGGGCGCGCGAGCGGGCGGCCAGGCGGTACGCCTCCTGACGAGGGCCTGGACGTCGTCGCAGGTCAGCGCGTCTGTCGGAGGGCGGTGGCAGCGTCTGCCCGCGTCACCCCCCCCGGTGCGCCCGGGGGCCGGCCGTCGCGGTCGGCCTCCCCGGGCCCCTGCGGGGGTTGCGCTCCACCGTTCGAACGGTGGTAGAACAGACGCGCCCGATCGAACACCCGTTCGATCGCGGCGACCCCGAGATGGAGGCCCACGCTCGTGAGCACCACCGCCCTCGTCCTGCCCTGCGAGCCGTCGCAGCCGTTCCTCGCCCGGCCGTCCCGCGCGGCGGCGCACCGGCCCCCGCGCGCCCGGCACGACCGCCGCCGCCCCCGTCCGGTCCGCCACCCGCACGCGGGCACCACCGGTCTGCGCCTGACCCGCCGCGGCCGCCTGCTCGTCACCTGCACCGCGGCCACCGCGCTCACCGGGGCGGTCGTGGCCGTCACCGGTGCCCTCACCGGGGCCTCGGCGGGGGTCCACCGGGCACCGGCAGCCGTCGTCGTCACGGTCCAGCCGGGTCAGACGCTGTCGGCCATCGCCTCCGGCTGGGCCCCCCGCGAGGACTGGCGGGAGGTCGCCGGGCGGATCGTCCAGCTCAACGAGATGCCCTCGATGACGGTCTCGGCGGGGCAGCGGCTCGTGATGCCGACCCGGGACTGAGACCCGTGGACACCCCGGGGGCGACCGGTCCGGTTGCCCGTCCTCCCCGTCCGGACGTACGGTCGAGCCTTGGCCAGGCCTGTCGTTCGGTCGCGGGGGAGGAACTCGGGGTGCACTGCCCGTTCTGCCGGCACGAGGATTCCCGTGTCGTGGACTCCCGCACGACGGACGACGGCAGCTCGATCCGTCGCCGTCGGCAGTGTCCCAACTGCTCCAAGCGGTTCACCACGGTCGAGACGGCGAGCCTGACGGTCCTCAAGCGCTCCGGCGCCCCCGAACCCTTCAGCCGCGCCAAGATCGCCTCCGGCGTGCGCAAGGCCTGCCAGGGGCGCCCGGTGTCCGAGGACGACATCGCCCTGCTGGCCCACCGGGTCGAGGAGGCCGTCCGCGCCCAGGGCGCCGCCGAGATCGACGCCCACCAGGTCGGGCTGGCGACGCTGCCGTTCCTCCAGGAGCTCGACGAGGTGGCCTACCTGCGCTTCGCGTCGGTCTACCAGGCCTTCGACTCCCTCGCCGACTTCGAGAAGGCCATCGACCGCCTGCGGGCCGAGCGCGAGGCCGGTCTCGGCCCGCTGGGCCGCCCGGGCGACCAGCCGGCCGTCGCGCGCGGCTGACCCTCGGTCGGCCCACCTCCCCATCCGGAGGATGATGGGCGGATGCTCGATCCGGCCTCCCTGTACTCCTACGAGGGTGAGCGGCCGTCCCTGGTGGAACCGCCCCTCGTCATCGCCCTGTCGGGCTTCATCGACGCCGGCAACGCCGTCCGGCAGACCGTCGAGCACCTGCTGCGGACCTGCCGCAACGACGTCGTCGCCTCGTTCGACGTGGACCAGCTGCACGACTACCGGGCCCGGCGGCCCACGATGACCTTCGGCGGGCAGGACTGGGTGGACTACGAGCCCCCCCGCCTGCAGGTCCACCGGGTCACCGACGAGGACGGGTCCTCGCTGCTGCTGCTGTCCGGTCCCGAACCGGACGTGCAGTGGGAACGCTTCAGCGCGGCGGTGTGGCGGCTGGTGGACGAGCTGGGCGTCGGGCTGGTCACGGTGCTGTCGGCGGCCCCCACGGCCGTCCCGCACACCCGTCCCGCCGGGGTGACCGCCAGCGCCACCCGGCCCGAGCTGCTGGACGGGTTCCGCACCTGGGACCTGGAGGCGCAGGTGCCCGCGCACGCCTCGGCGCTGGTCCACCTGCGCGGCGGCCAGGCCGGCCGCGACGTCGTGTCGGTGCTGGCGCACGTGCCGCACTACCTCGCCGGCAGCGACTACCCCGACGCCGCGGCCGTGCTGGTGCGCACGCTGTCGGGCACGACGGGGGTCGCCGTTCCGGTGCAGTCGCTGCAGGAGGCCGCGTCGGCCACCCGCGTCGAGGTGGACCGGCAGGTCGCGGAGTCCCCCGAGGCCGCCGCGGTCGTGACCGCGCTGGAGGAGCAGTACGACGCCTCCGGCGACGAGGGGCGCGGCACCGGCGCCGCGAGCGCCTTCCTGCCCACCGCCGACGAGCTGGGGGAGGAGTTCGAGCGCTTCCTGGCCAAGCGCGAGGAGGACCCCGGCCCGGAGTGAGCCGCCGGCGCGCCGCGGGCCGGGCTCAGGCGGACGCGGTCGCCCCGTCGGTGCCGACGCTGCCCCCGGTCGCCCCGGACAGGTGGTGCAGCAGGGCGAGGGCGTAGGCGTCGGAGGCGTCCGCCGCCTCGAAGGCGTCGGCGCCCCGCTCGTCCAGCAGCAGCACCCGGTGGACCGACCCCCCGGGCGCGTCGCGCCGTTCCAGGCGGGTGAACCGGTCCCCGAGCAGGTCGCGCAGCTGGTGCTCGGCCGGCAACCAGCACGCCTCGGGGCGGTCCACCGAGTCCAGGGCCCACTCGGTCGTGCCGTTGAAGCCGATGAACTGGCCCGTGGGGTGGTCGTGGACCTCGACGGTCATGTCCGAGAGCGTGAAGACGTCCGAGTCCATGTCCCGGTGCGGGATGACGAACCGGTCGCCCGAGGCGGGCTCCCACGGCAGGCCGGCGTCCCGGAGGCGGAGGGCGAGATCGACGGAGATCACCCGACCCAGCATGGACCCACCGGCGCGGCGCGTCTCCCCGGAGCGTCTCCCGAGAGCGTCTCGTGGTGCCGGGAGCGTCGCGACACGGTAGGAACGTCCTCCATGACCGACAGCTCCCTGGACCTCGACGCCGCCCGCGAGCGGCTCACCACCATGCAGCGCGACCTGCGGGCCACGATCGACGACCTCACCGCACGCCTGGAGGCCGGGAGCACCCCCGACGCCGCCGAGGGCGGGCAGGACGCCGGCGACCTCGGCGCGCACGAGCAGCAGGCCGCCGAGAACGAGGGGCTGCTCGAGGGCGCCCGCCGGCGGCTCGACAGCGTGCAGGACGCCCTGAAGCGGCTGGACGCCGGCACCTACGGCATCTCGGTCGTCTCCGGCGAGCCCATCCCCGTCGAGCGGCTCGAGGCGCTGCCGGACGCGGCCACCCTGGCCGGCGAGAAGCTCTGACCCTCCCGCGGCGCTCCGCCCGCGGACCCGCCGGTGGCCCCGCTACGGCAGGGCCACTGCCGCGCGGTGGTCGTCGGCGGGCAGGGCGCCGTCGGTGACCGCGCGCACCGACAGGTGCGTCAGCGCGACCTCCCCCGTCGTGGTGAGGAACGCGGTGTCGGCGGCGTCGCGGCCCGCGGTGATGCGCAGCAGCGCCGGGCGCGGGGCCAGGCCGGTGGCGTCCACGACCCGCCACCGGCCCTGCGGGGCCGCCTCGACGACGGCGTGGAAGTCCGGGACGGCCAGCCCCGGCGCGTAGGCGACCGCCACCCGGGCCGGGACGTCCAGCGCCCGCAGCAGCGCCGCCGTCAGGTGCGCGAAGTCCCGGCACACCCCCCGCCGGTCCAGGAGCGTCTCCAGGGCGCCGTCGCCCGGCGCGCTGGACCCGCTGACGTACCCCGTCCGGGCGCCGACCCAGCCGGCCACGGTCCGCGGCAGGTCCGCGCGCGGCACCGACCCGAACTCGGCGGCCGCGGTCCGGGTCAGCCGGTCCGACGGGCAGAACCGGCTGGGCCGGGTGAACTCCCACCGCTCGGCGGCGCGCAGGGCGTCGTCGGCCGCTGCGGGGTCGGTCGTGGCGGTGGCCCGGTAGGTGACCGTCGTGGTCCCGGCGGGGGCGGTGAACTCGTGCAGGCGGCCGCCGTCGGGCAGGTGCACCTCCCGCACCGGCACGGTACCGGCGGACCCGGTGACCACGAGCGTCTCGGCCCCGACCTCGACGCCGGGCCGGCGGGCGAGGGCGACGAGCAGGGCCGCGCCCACGGGGTGGCCCGCCTCGAACCGCAGCTCGGTGCGGACCGTGGTGCTCAGGCGGTGCACCCGCGCGATCCTGCCCCAGGCGCCCGCGGGGTGCGCGCCGGCACCGGCGTGCCTACGGTCGGTGGATGCGCATCGTCATCGCCGGGGGCCACGGGAAGATCGCCCTGCTGCTGGGGGAGCTGGCCGCGCGGCGGGGCGACGAGGTGGTCGGCCTCGTCCGCGACCCCGCCCAGGTGCCGGACCTGGAGGCGGTGGGCGTGCGGGGGGTGGTGCGCGACCTGGAGGGCTCGCAGGCCGCCGACGTGGCGGGTGACCTGGCCGGGGCCGACGTCGTCGTCTTCGCCGCCGGGGCCGGCCCGGGCAGCGGTGCGGCCCGCAAGGACCTCGTGGACCGCGCCGCGGCGGTCCTGCTGGCCGACGCGGCCCAGCGGGCCGGCGTCGGGGCCTACCTGCTCGTCTCGTCCATCGGGGTGGACTCCGTGCGCGACGGAGCCGTCCCCGACGGGGTCGACGAGGTGTTCCTGGCGTACCTGCGCGCGAAGCTCGCCGCGGAGGAGGACCTGCTGGCCCGCGAGCGGCTGCGGGTGTGCGTGCTGCGCCCGGCGGGGCTGACGGACGACCCGGGGACGGGGAGGGTGCGGCTGGCCGCGGCCGTGGACGCCGGCCGCGTGCCCCGCGCCGACGTGGCCGCGGTGCTGCTGGCGCTGGCGGACCGGCTCGTCGCCGGCCCCGCCCCCGCACCGGTGCTGGGGCTGTGCTCGGGGGAGGAGCCGGTCGCGGACGCCGTGGGCGGGGTCTGAGCCGGCCGCCGCCGGGCCGGTGGGCGGGGCCGGTCCGGACCTGGGCGCCGGGTGCGGGAGACTGGAGACCCGACCGCGTCGCTGAGCTGGAGGAACACCGTGTCCGCCCCCGACCTCGCCCCCGCCCCCCTCGGGCGTGCGCTCCTGCTGGAGAACATCCACGCCGACGCCCGGACGCTGCTGTCCGAGGCCGGTTGGGAGGTCGAGACCGCGTCCGGGGCGCTCGACGAGACCGAGCTGCTCGAACGCCTCCCCGGGGTGTCCCTGCTGGGCATCCGCTCCCAGACCCAGGTCACCGCCAAGGTCCTGGACAACGCGCCGGACCTGCGGGCCGTCGGGGCGTTCTGCATCGGCACCAACCAGATCGACCTGTTCGCGGCCGCGACCGCCGGGGTCGCGGTGTTCAACGCCCCGTACAGCAACACCCGCAGCGTCGTCGAGCTCGCCCTCGCCGAGATCATCGCGCTGACCCGCCGCCTCACGGTCAAGGACCGGGCCATGCACGCGGGCGTGTGGGACAAGTCCGCCACGGGCTCGCACGAGGTCCGCGGCCGCCGGCTGGGGATCATCGGCTACGGCAACATCGGCTCGCAGCTGTCCGTCGTGGCCGAGGCCCTGGGCATGAGCGTCTTCTTCTACGACCGCACCGACAAGCTCGCCCTCGGCAACGCCCGCCGCTGCGGCAGCCTGCACGAGGTCCTGGAGATCGCCGACGTCGTGACGCTGCACGTCGACGGCCGCAGCAGCAACTCCGGCTTCTTCGGCGAGGAGGAGTTCGCCCGCATGCGGCCGGGCTCGATCTTCCTGAACCTGTCCCGCGGGTTCGTCGTCGACCACGTCGCGCTGCGCAAGCACGTCGAGAGCGGGCACATCGCGGGCGCGGCGATCGACGTGTTCCCCACCGAGCCGAAGGGGTCCGGGCACGCCTTCGAGTCCGAGCTGCGCGGGCTGCCGAACGTCATCCTCACCCCGCACGTCGGCGGGTCGACGGAGGAGGCGCAGGAGGACATCGGCCGCTTCGTCGCCGCGAAGCTGCGCGACTACGCGCTGCACGGCGCGACGACGCTGTCGGTGAACCTGCCGACCCTGGGCACCGAGTCGACGCCCGGGACGGTCCGGCTGGCGCACCTGCACCGCAACGTGCCGGGGGTCCTCGCGGCCATCAACTCGGTCCTGGCGCAGGCCGGGGTGAACATCGAGAGCCAGCAGCTGGCGACCCGCGGCGACCTGGGCTACGTCGTCACCGACATCGCCGCGCACGCCTCCGACGAGGTCGGCCGGCGGTTGCGGGAGCTGCCCGAGACGGTCCGCGTGCGCCAGCTGGGCTGAGCCCGGCCGTGGCGCACGTCGTCCTGCTCTCCGACACGCACCTGCCGACGCGGGCGAAGGACCTGCCCGCGCCGGTTTGGGCGGCGGTCGAGGCGGCCGACGTGGTGCTCCACGCCGGGGACTGGTGCGACGCGGCGACGGTCCTCGCGCTGCGCGCGCGCACCGCCCGCCTCGTCGGCGTCGCGGGCAACAACGACGGCGCGGACGTGCGCGAGCACCTGCCGGGGTTCGCGTCCGTGACCGTCGAGGGGGTCCGCTTCGGCCTCGTCCACGAGACCGGCGACCGGACGGGCCGGGAACGGCGGTGCGACGCCGCCCACGCCGACGCCCACGACGTGCTGGTGTTCGGGCACAGCCACATCCCGTGGGACACCACGACACCGCGGGGTCTGCGGCTGCTGAACCCGGGGTCCCCGACGGACCGGCGGCGCCAGCCCACCGGCACCTGGATGGAGCTCGACGTCCACGACGGGCGGCTCTCACCCGTCGTGCTGCACCGGGTGCCCCCGAGGCCGCCGGCCGGGGGCCGGTCTCAGAGGTAGATGTCGACCCGGCCGGCCGGGTGCAACGGGTCGGCGGGCCCGACCTCGACCCCGTCGCGCGGGGTGGGGCGCCGGACGACCATCGCCGGGCGGCGGCGCCGCTCGCGGTCGCCGGGGGACCCGGCGGGGGCGGGCGCAGGCGTGGTGAGGGCCTGCGAGCTCCAGCTGACGCTCTCGAGGCTGATCATGTCCTCCCATCGGTCGTCACGCTGCGTGGTTGAGCCTGTCGTCCGCGTTCACCCGTTCGGTCCACCCGCTGACGCTGCGCCCCGGTCCGCCCAGGCGCGGGCCAGCAGCTCGTACGACCGCGTCCGCTCGGCGGGGTCGTGCACCTCGGTCACGACCATCAGCTCGTCGGCGCCGGTGCGCGCGGCCAGCCCGGCCAGCTGCGGCACCACCTCCCCGGGCGTGCCCGCCACCAGCGGCGGCAGCCGGCCGGCGGTGTGGCGCTCGGCGAGCGTCCACCGGTGCGCGGCGGCCTCCTGCGGGGTCGGCAGGGGGGCGGGCGCGCCCAGCCGCGAGCGCACGGCGGCCAGCGTCGCGGCGTGCGCCAGCTCGGCGGCCCGGCCGGCGCGCTCGGCGACGACCACGGCCACGGTGAGCACCGCGTACGGGGTGGGCCGTCCGCGCCCGGGCCGCGCGGAGGGGGTGAACGCCCGCCGGTACCGCTCCAGCACGTCCGCGGGGTCCACGGTCCCCAGGTGCCCGGCGTGGGCGAACCCCGTCCCCTGCTCGGCCGCCAGCTGCGCCCCGTGGTCGCTGGACCCCAGCACCCACACCGGCGGCAGCGGCACGTCGGTGGGCATCGCGGTGACCCCCGCGAGCGGGTGACCGGGGACGAACCCCTCGACGTGGCCGTGCAGGTCGGCCAGGTCCTCGCGGACGTCGCGGGCCCGGTCCCCGTCCGGGCCGGCGGCGCGGCGCAGGGCCGTCGCGGTGCGGCCGTCGGCGCCCGGCGCCCGGCCCACGCCGAGGTCGATCCGGCCGGGGTGCAGCGCCTCCAGCGCCCGGAACGTCTCGGCCACGTGCAACGGCCGGTGCTGGGGGAGCATGATCCCGCCGGCGCCGACCCGCAGCGTCGTGGTGGCCGCCGCGATCGAGGCGATGAGGACCGCGGGCGCCGAGACCACGGCGGGGGAGCCGTGGTGCTCGGCGACCCAGTACCGGTGGTACCCGAACCCCTCGGCGGCCCGGGCGAGGTCGAGGCTGCGGCGCAGGGCCGCCGAGGGCGGGCTGCCGGTGGTGACGGGGGACAGGTCCAGGACGGACAGCGGGACGGTCACCCTGTGCCGAACTCGCCGATCCGGTGCGGAGTTCCGCTCGGCGCGCGGACCGCGCACGGATCGAGCACCCTGGGACCATGAGCAGGACGACCCAGCGTGACGACCTGTCGGTGCACCGGCACGGCGCGCGCGGTGAGAACGCCGAGTCCCCGACGCAGATCCCGGCCAAGGGCTGGTTCGCCGTCACCAAGCGGGCGTGGGCGGAGGCCAAGGACGACCAGGTGCCGCTGCTGGCGGCCGGGGTCGCCTTCAAGGCCTTCCTCGCGATCTTCCCGGCGCTGACGGCGGCGTTCCTCATCTGGGGGATCTTCGGGGACCCCAGCCAGATCACGAACCAGATCAACGGCATCAGCGCCATCCCGGAAGAGGCCCGGAACCTGGTGACGAGTCAGGTCGAGAACGTCTCGGCGCAGAAGTCGACGGCCGGGATCACCGCCGTCGTGGCCATCCTGCTGGCGCTGTGGAGCGCCTCCAGCGGCGTCGAGAACCTCATGGCCGCCACGAACATCGCCTACGACGAGAAGGAGTCGCGGGGGTTCGTCAAGCGCAAGGGCACCGCGTTCCTGCTGACCATCGGCGCGATCGTCTTCATGCTGCTGGCCATCGCCTTCATCGGCGTCGCGCCGGTGCTGGTCAACGCCCTCGGCGCCAGCGGGGCCGTCAGCGCCGTCGTGAACGTGCTGCGCTGGGTGCTGCTGCTGGCGCTGGTCCTGGTGGCGCTCGCCGTCGTCTACCGCCTGGCCCCCGACCGCGACGCGCCGCAGGCGAAGTGGGTGTCGGTGGGCGCGGGGGTCGCGACGGTCCTGTGGCTGGTCGTGTCGGCCGGGTTCTCCATCTACGTCTCGACGGCCGGGCAGTCCTCGTACGCCAAGAACTACGGCGCGATGGCCGGGGTCGTGGTCCTGCTCATGTGGCTGTGGCTGACCAGCTACGCCATCCTGCTCGGCGCCGAGGTCAACGCCGAGTCCGAGAAGCAGACCGACAAGGACACCACCGTCGGCCCGGAGCAGCCCATGGGCGAGCGCGACGCGGTGGCCGCCGACCGCAAGCCCGAGACCCGATGACGAGAGGAGCCGACGTGCCCGAGGAGAAGGACAGCGCCCAGGAGCACCTGGAGGCGTCGAAGGAGCTCACCGAGGAGGCTCGCCAGGGCTGGGAGGCCCTCCCCGAGAGCCAGGAGGCCGACGACGCGGGCGTGCGGGGCCAGCAGGGGCACCAGGCGCCGGCGGACTGACCCGGCCCCACCCGCACGTCGGCCCCCGGGCCGCCCGCCACCCCTCCCGGGAGCGGCGGGCGATCCGAGGGCCTTTCCGTGACCGTGGCACGATGACCCCGTGAAGAGCACCGCTGGTTGGTCGTCGGCGCGCAGCGGCCGGCGGTGACGGGGCTCCTCACCGGTCTCGCGGTCGTCGCCACCATCGTCGCCGTCGGGTACCTCGTCGGCCGCGCCGGCGTCCTGGGCCCCTCCGGCCAGACCGTCCTGTCCCGGCTCGTCTTCTTCGTCGGGACACCGGCCCTGCTCCTGCAGACGCTCGCCGAGGCCGACGTCCACGTCCTGTTCTCCGAGCAGCTGGCGGCGACGGGCGCAGGGGTGCTGTGCTCGGTCCTGGTGTGGCTGCTGGTTGCCGGCCGGTGGCTGCGGCTGTCCCGCGACGACCTCGTCATCGGCGGTCTGGCCGGCTCGTTCGTCAACGCGGCGAACATCGGGCTGCCGATCGCCGCCTACGTGCTGGAGGACGTGACGGCCGTCCTGCCCGCGATGCTGCTGCAGATGGTCGTGCTCACCCCCGTCGCCCTGGGCGTCCTCGACGTCGCCCACCACCCCGGTGAGCCGGGGCGGTCGGCGGCGGCGCGGCGCCTGCTGGCGCCCCTGGTGAACCCCATCCTGCTCGCCAGCGTCGTGGGCGTCGTCCTGTCGATCACCGGGTGGCGGCTGCCGACCGCCGTCGGCCAGCCGCTGGGCCTGCTGGCGGGCCTGGCGATCCCCGGCGCGCTCCTGGCGTTCGGGATCTCCCTGCACGGCGGCAGCGCGGCGGGCTGGCGCTCGGGCGGGGTGCTGCTGGCGACCGCGGTCAAGGCGTTCCTGCAGCCGGCGGCCACCTACGCGGTGGCGCGGTGGGTGCTGCGGATGGACGACCACGCGGTGCACGCGGCGACGGTCGTCGCCGCGCTCCCCACGGCGCAGAACGTGTTCACCTACGCGGTCCGGTACGGGGTGGCCCGCGACCTGGCCCGGGACACCGTGCTCCTGACGACGGTCCTGTTCGGCCCCGTGATCGTGCTGATCAGCGTCGTCCTGGGCTGAGCGGTGGTGCCCCGGGCGGCGGCCTAGCGCCCCCCGCCGAGCTTGCGCGAGCGCTGGGTGGACCCGGGCCCGCCGTAGGGGTAGTCGGCGGGTTCGGGGTCGCTGGCCTCGTCGAGGACGGCGAGCTCGGCGGCCTCGAGCTCCAGGTCGGCCGCGCCGAGGTTCTCGACGAGCTGCGCCGTGGTGCGCGCCCCGAGGATCACCGAGCTCACCGCGGGCTGGGCGCACAGCCAGGCCAGCGCGACCTGGGCCATCGTCACCCCGCGCTCCTCGGCGACGCGCTGCACGGCGTCCACCACGGCCCAGGTGCGGGCCGCGGCGTTGCGCCGCGCGTACGCCTCGACGCCGCGGTCGGGGTTCTCGCCCAGGCGGGTGGCGCCGGTGGGGGTGGTGTCGCGGGTGTACTTGCCGGACAGCCAGCCGCCGCCGAGCGGGGACCACGGCAGCAGCCCGAGGCCGTTCTCCTCGGCGGCCGGCACGATCTCCCACTCGATCTCGCGGACCAGCAGGTTGTACTGCGGCTGCAGGGTCACCGGCGGGGAGAAGCCCGCGGCGTCGGCGACGTCGACGGCCTTCTGCAGCTGCCAGCCGGTGAAGTTGGACAGCCCGACGTGGTGGACCTTCCCGGCGCGCACGAAGGAGTCCAGGGTCGCCAGGGTCTCCTCGATCGGCGTCCACGGGTCCCAGGCGTGGACCTGGTAGAGGTCGACCGCCTCGACGCCGAGGCGGCGCAGCGAGGCGTCGAGGGCGCGGGTGAGGTGGCGGCGCGACAGGCCCACGCCGTTGGGCTCGCCGGAGGTGGGGAACCGGCCCTTGGTGGCCAGCACCACCCGCTCGGTCACGTCGGCGGGCCGGTCGGCCAGCCAGGCGCCGATGATCTCCTCGGACACCCCGCCGGAGTAGACGTCCGCGGTGTCCACGAGCGTCCCGCCGGCGGCGAGGAACGTGTCGAGCTGCTCGAAGGCGACGTCGCGGTCGCTCTCGGCACCGAAGGTCATGGTGCCGAGCGCGAGGTTCGACACCGACGTGCCGCTGCTTCCCAGGGTCCTGTGCTCCATGCCGCGCATCCTGCCCCCGGGGGCGGGTCCCCACCTCCCGGTTCTGGATCGGCACCGTCGAACGGGGACACCTGGCCGTCCGACCACGCGGCCTGACAGCATCGGCCCGTGCTGACGCAGCCACCGGCCGGTCCCGGAGTGTTCGACGTCCACGTCCGGGGGACGGTGTTCCTCGACATCGTCCTGACGGGGCTGGACGACGAGCCGCGGCTCGGGACGGAGGTGTGGACCTCGGGGATGGGCTCGTGCCCCGGCGGCATCGCGAACATGGCCGTCGCCGCCGCCCGGCTGGGGCTGGGCACGTCGCTGTCGGCCGCGTTCAGCACCGACGCCTACGGCCGGTTCTGCTGGCAGACCCTGGGGGAGCAGGAGGGCGTCGACCTGTCGACGTCGTACCTCGTCGAGGACTGGCACTCCCCGGTCACCGTCTCCCTGGCCTACGGCGGGGACCGGGCGATGGTCACCCACGAGCACCCCGCGCCGGTCGACGAGCCCGAGCACGTCCCGGCCGCCCGCAGCGCCCTCGTGCACCTGGCCGCGGTGCCGCAGCCGTGGGTGCTGCGGGCCCGCGAGCAGGGGGCGCTGGTGTTCGCCGACGTCGGCTGGGACTCCTCCACGCAGTGGAACCCCGACGTGCTGGCCGGGCTGGAGCACTGCCACGCCTTCCTGCCCAACCACGTCGAGGCCATGCGCTACACCCGCACCGACTCCGCCGAGGCGGCGGTGGCCGCGCTGGCCGAGCGGGTGCAGGTGGCCGTCGTGACGCGCGGGCCCGACGGCGCGGTCGCGGTCGACGCCGGGACGGGGGAGCGGGCCGAGGTCCCGGGGCTGCGGCTGGAGGCGCTCGACGCCACCGGGGCCGGCGACGTGTTCGGGGCCGGCTTCCTCGCCGGGACGCTGGCCGGCTGGCCGCTGGCGGACCGGCTGTCGTTCGCGAACCTGTGCGCGGGGCTGTCGGTCCAGCAGTTCGGCGGCTCCCTGTCGGCGCCGGGCTGGGGCGACATCGCCGACTGGTGGTCCCACCTGCGGCGGGGTCCGCGGACCTCGGCGACCTCCCAGCTGGTGCGGCGGTACGGGTTCCTGGACGCGGTCCTGCGCGAGCACCCGCCCACCCGGGTGGCGGTGCGCCGCGCCACCGCGACGCTGGCGGTCGGCAACGACCTGCCCACGGGCCCCGGTCCGTCGTTCTGAGCCCCGTCCGCGTCTGCGGCTGCGCCGGGCGCGGTGCGCGGCGATGATCGGCCGATGAGCGTCCAGCGACCGGGAGCAGCCGAGTTCGTCCCCGCCGGGGCTGACCTGACGGGGCTGCGGGAGGCCGCGCCCGCCTGCCGGGGGTGCGAGCTGTGGGAGCCGGCGACCCAGGTGGTGTTCTCCGCCGGCTCACCGACCGCCCGGCTCGCGCTGGTGGGGGAGCAGCCCGGTGACCAGGAGGACCGGCGCGGGGTCCCGTTCGTCGGGCCGGCGGGGAAGCTGCTGCAGCGGGCCGTCGCCGAGGCGGGCATCGACGTCGCGACGACGTACGTGACGAACGCCGTCAAGCACTTCCGCTTCACGCAGGAGGCGCCGGGCAAGCGGCGCATCCACGCCTCGCCGGACGCGGGGCACGTGACGGCGTGCCGGCCGTGGCTGAGCGCGGAGCTGGCGGTGGTGGACCCCGAGGTCGTCGTGTGCCTCGGGGCGACCGCGGCGAAGGCGCTGCTGCCGAAGGACTTCCGCGTGACCAAGCACCGCGGTCAGGTGCTGCGGCTGAGCACCACCAAGGGGGAGAAGACGTTCCTGGGGACGATCCACCCGTCGGCGGTGCTGCGCGTGCCGGAGGCGGACCGGGACGCCGCCTACGCCGGGCTGGTGGCCGACCTGCGCACTGCGGCGGCTGCCTTGTCCTGACATGCGGGTACCATAGATGCATCATGGACGCCTCAGCCTCCGAACGGGTCTACGCCCACGTCAAGCACCGCATCCTCGACCGGACCCACCCCGGCGGGCAGCTGCTCACCGAGGGGGAGATCGCCGAGGCCGTGGGCGTCTCGCGCACCCCCGTCCGCGAGGGGCTGCTGCGCCTGGAGGCCGAGGGGCTCGTCCGGCTCCTGCCCAAGCGCGGCGCCCTCGTCGTCCCCGTCTCCCCGGCCGAGGTCGAGGACGTCCTGGAGGCCCGCGAGCTCGTCGAGGTCCACGCCGCCCACCGCGCCTGGACCGGGCGCGCCGAGCTCGCCCACCGCCTCCAGCCCCACCTGCTCGCCATGGAGCGCGCCGCCCGCGCCCAGGACCCCTGGGCCTTCACCTCCGCCGACCGCGCCTTCCACGCCGAGGTCGTCCGCGCCGCCGGCAACGAGGTCCTCGCCGCCCTGTACGACTCCCTGCGCGACCGCCAGACGCGGATGGGCGTGGCCAACCTCGCCGGCTCCGACGACCGCGCGGCGCGCGCCCTGGCCGACCACCGGGCCCAGCGCGAGGCCCTCCTGGGCGACGACGAGCAGGCCTGGGTCGAGCTCGTGCGCACCCACGTGCGGACCGCCGCGGACCGGCTGCGGACGGTGCGCCCGTGACCGCCGCCGCGGCGCGCGGGGGAGCCGTCAAGGGGGCCTGGGTCGTCTTCGCCGTCGGCGCCCTGGCCTACGTCGTCACCGTCGCCAACCGCACCTCGCTGGCCGCGGCCGGGCTCGACGCCCAGCACCGCTACGGCATCACCGCCGGGACGCTGTCCAGCTTCGCCGTCCTGCAGTTCGTCGTCTACGCCGCCCTGCAGGTCCCCGTCGGCGTCCTCATCGACCGGTGGGGGCCGCGCCGCCTCGTCGTCCTGGGCGCCGCGACCATGGGCGTCGGGCAGCTCGTGCTGGCCTTCAGCACCCAGACCTGGCAGGCGGTGCTGGCCCGCGTCCTGGTCGGCGCCGGCGACGCGGCCACCTTCGTCAGCGTCCTGCGCGTCACGACGAACTGGTTCCCGCCGCAGCGCGTGCCGGTGATGACCCAGCTCGTCGGCCTCTTCGGCCAGCTCGGCCAGGTCTTCAGCTTCGTGCCGCTGGTCGCGCTGCTGCACGGGCCGGGCTGGACCCCCGCCTACGCCGGGATCGGCGCGTTCTCGCTGCTGGCCACCGCCCTGTCGATCATCGTCCTGCGCGACGTGCCCCCGGGCCGGGAGAACCCGCGCGTCACCAAGTCGGTGCGCGAGGTCGGCGGCGACCTGCGGGCGGCGCTGCGCCACCCCGGGACGCGGCTGGGCCTGTGGTCGCACTGGGCCACGCCGTTCTCCGGGAACGCCTTCGCGACGCTGTGGGGGTTCCCGTTCCTCGTCTCCGGTCAGGGGCTGAGCACCGGCACCGCCAGCGCGCTGCTGACCCTGTACACCGTCACCGCCGCCGGCGCCGGCCCGGTGTTCGGCACCTTCGTGGCCCGGCACCCGCTGCGCCGCTCCTGGCTGGTCCTGGCCATCGTGGGGTCGCAGGCCGCCGTGTGGGGCGTCGTGCTGCTGTGGCCCGGACCCGCCCCGTTGGCTCTGCTCGCGCTGCTGGTGGTCGTCGCCGCGACCGGCGTGCCCGGGTCCCTCATCGGCTTCGACTACGCCCGCACCTCCAACCCGGCGCACCGCCTCGGCGGTGCCACGGGGATGACTAACGTCATGGGGTTCACCGCCTCGGTCGTGCTCATCCTGCTCGTCGGGGTGCTGCTCGACGTCCAGGGCGCCGGGACCCCCGGGACGTACTCGCTGGACGCGTTCGAGGTGGCGTTCGCCCTGCAGTACCCGCTGTGGGCGGTGGGGGTCGTCGGGATCCTCGTCAGCCGCCGCCAGACCCGCGCCCTGATGGCCCGCGACGGCGTCGTCGTGCCCCGGGTGCGCGACGTCCTGCGCGCGAGGAGGTCCGGGGTGGCGGTTCCCGCGCCGGTGCCGGCACGGCATGATGCGACGGGTGACCGATGAGAAGCAGAAGGCGCAGATCGGCGTGACCGGTCTGGCGGTGATGGGCCGTAACCTCGCCCGCAACATCGCCCGGCACGGCTACGTGACCGCCGTCCACAACCGCACCGACGCCAAGACCAAGGCGCTGATCGAGGAGTTCGGGGACGAGGGCACCTTCGTCCCCGGCTACACGACCCAGGAGTTCGTCGACTCCCTGGAGTCGCCCCGCACGATCATCATCATGGTCAAGGCCGGCGGCCCCACCGACGCCGTGATCGACGAGCTGGCCCCGCTGTTGTCCGAGGGCGACATCCTCGTCGACGGCGGCAACGCCCACTTCCTCGACACCCGCCGCCGCGAGGCCGCGCTGCGCGAGAAGGGCATCCACTTCGCCGGGGTCGGCGTCTCCGGCGGTGAGGAGGGCGCCCTCCTGGGTCCCTCGATCATGCCCGGCGGCTCCGAGCACGCCTACGCCAAGCTCGGGCCGATCCTGGCCGACATCGCCGTGTCCGTGGACGGCACGCCGTGCTCCACGCACGTCGGCCCCGACGGGGCGGGCCACTTCGTCAAGATGGTCCACAACGGCATCGAGTACGCCGACATGCAGCTCATCGCCGAGGCGTACGACCTGCTGCGCCACGGCCTGGGCCGCACGCCCAAGCAGCTCGCCGAGATCTTCACGACCTGGAACTCCGGGGACCTGGAGAGCTTCCTCATCGAGATCACCGCGCGCGTCCTGGACAAGGACGACCCGACGCAGGACGGCGTCGCGCTCGTCGACGTCGTCCTCGACGAGGCCGAGCAGAAGGGCACCGGCCGCTGGACGGTGCAGACCGCCCTGGACCTGGGGACCCCCGTCTCCGGCATCGCCGAGGCCGTCTTCGCCCGCGCCCTGTCCGGCCACGCCGAGCAGCGCAAGGCCGCCCAGGGCGTCCTGCCCGGCCCGGCCGCCGGCGCCGAGGGCACCGGTGGCTTCGTCGCCGAGGCCGACGCCGACGCGTTCGTCGACGACGTCCGCGCGGCGCTGTACGCCTCCAAGGTCGTCGCCTACGCGCAGGGCTTCGACATGATCCGCGCCGGCTCGGTCGAGTACGGCTGGGGCATCGACCCCGGCGCGATGGCGACCATCTGGCGCGGCGGCTGCATCATCCGGGCGAAGTTCCTGGACCGGATCAAGGACGCCTACGCCCGGGACCCCGAGCTGCCCTCGCTGCTGCTCGACCCGTACTTCGCCGACGCCGTGACCCGCGGCCAGGAGGCCTGGCGCCGGGTCGTGGTGCACTCGGTGAACGTCGGGATCCCCGCCCCCGGCTTCGCCTCGTCGCTGGCCTACTACGACGGCCTGCGCCGCGAGCGCTCCTCGGCCGCGCTGGTCCAGGGCCTGCGCGACCTGTTCGGGGCGCACACCTACAAGCGCGTCGACCGCGACGGCTCGTTCCACGTCGAGTGGACCGGCGACGGGTCCGAGACCCGCTCCTGACCCACCCGGGAACGCGGACGGCGGTGGTCCCCCTCGCGGGGGGCCACCGCCGTCGGCGCGTCCGGTCAGCCCACGCGCTCGGCGCGGGGGGGGGGGGGGGGCGGGGGGGCGGCCCCCACCAGCCCCCCCGCGCTCGCGCCGGAGGAGGCGTCTTCGCCGTAGAGACCGAACACCTCGACGACATACTACTGAGAG
>NZ_JBJLSJ010000029.1:0-67694 GCF_050871975.1 Kineococcus rugosus
GGCTGCCCCGGCGTGGAGCCGTTGCCGAGGGTGACGTTCTGGTAGATCCGCAGCCCGCGGCCGATGCGCACGTCGGGCCCGACACCCCCACGCCCACCCCGACCCCGGTCATTCCTCCGGTTGCGCCCCCGGTCGCGCCGCCGGTCGCGCCCCCGGTCGCGCCCCCGGTCGCGCCCCCGGTCGCGCCGGTCACCCCGCCGGTGGTCACTCCGCAGAAACCGCAGACCCCGGCCCCGGCCCCGGTGCGCGGCAACCCCGTGAAGAACCCGGACGGCACGACCACGTGGACCAACCCGGGCGGCCAGAAGGTCGTCCTGCGCGGGGACATCCTCGCGCGCTACGAGGCGCAGGGTTCCTCGGGCGGCACGCTGGGGCTGCCCGTCACCGGCGAGGTGGCGATCCCCGGCGGCGCGTTCACGCACTTCGAGAACGGCTCGGTGTACTGGAGCCCCGCGGGCGGCGCGCACGTCGTGGCCGGCGCGACCCGGGACGCCTGGGCGAAGGCCGGGTGGGAGCGCGGTGTCGGCTTCCCCACCGGCGAGGCCTTCGCGGTGAAGAGCTCCTCCGGCACGCCCGGTACGGTCCAGCGCTTCGCCGGTGGGCTGGTCTACGCCAGCGCCGGCCAGGGGCACGTGGTCAAGGGAGCCATCGAGGGCCGTTACGCGACCCTGGGCTGGGAAGGCTCCCGCCTCGGCCTGCCGGTGACCTCGGAGTTCGGGGTCAGGGGCGGCGCGGCCAGCCACTTCCAGGGTGGTTCGGTCTACTGGAGCCCGGCGACGGGCGCGCAGCCGGTGTGGGGGGCGTTCCGCGACCTCTTCGCCGGTCAGGGCTGGGAGAACGGCGCCCTGGGGTTCCCCCGCTCGGGCGAGATCCCGCTGGCCGGTGGTGCGGTGGTGCAGCAGTACCAGGGCGGCGAGCTGTACTGGTCGGCGGCCACCGGCGCGCACTCGGTGCGGGGCGCCTTCCGCGCCACCTACGCCGCGGGCGGTTTCGAGCGCGGCCTGGGTCTACCCACGACGGAGGAGATCCCCACGGCCACCGGCGTGATCCAGCGCTTCGAGCGGGGCACGCTGGCGTGGGACCGCGCGAGCGGGCGCGTCACGCGGTCCTGACGCGCGCACGGGGGCCCACCCCGGTGGTTCACCGGGTGGGCCCCCGACCGGCTGACGAGGGCGCCGCCCCGACCGGACGTCACCCGTCGCGGCGTTGAGCGGTCGCACCGTCACCCGCCGGTACGGTGGCCGGGTCATGACGCGCACCCGACGCCTGCTCACCCTCCTCGTCGTCCTCGCCGGGGCCTTCGTGTTCTGCTGGCGCCTCGGCGTGGAGTCGTCCACCGGTGACGAGCTGGTGTACCGCGACGCGGGCGTCGCCTACGTCCACGGCGACTTCCGGGCGAACCTGGAGCACCCGCCGCTGGCGAAGTTCCTCATCGGCCTCGGGCACGTCGCGTTCGGCGGGTCCCTCACCGCGGACCGGTTGCCGTCGGCGCTGATGGGCCTGGCCACCGGCGGGGTGCTGTTCTGCGTCGCCCGGCGCATCGCGGGCCCGTGGGCGGGTCTGGCGGCGATGCTGCTCTGGTACGTCCTGCCCCTGCACCCGGGGGTCGTGGAGGCCCACGTCGGCCGGCAGGCGACCCTGGAGATGCCGCTGCTGTTCTTCACCGCGTGCGCGGTGTGGGCGGCGCAAGCCGTCGCCGCCCACACCGCGTGGTGGCGGTGGGCGGTGTTCGGGGCGGCCGTCGGCGCGGCGACCGCGACGAAGCTCACCGGGGCGAGCGTGGCGGTCGTGGTCCTCGCCGCGTGGGCCGCGCACCCCCGCAGGGTCGGCGGGGTCCTGCTGGCCGGGGTGACGGCCGTCGTGGTGTTCCTCGCCACGTACCTGCCGTTCGGCGCCGAGGCCCCGCACGCCGTGCAGACCGTCGTGCAGTGGCAGCTCGACCACGCGGGCCGCGGCGCCGTACAGCACGTCGCCGGGCAGAACCACCTGTTCCCGCCGTGGTGGTCGGCGTGGTGGTTCCAGTCCCGCTACCTGGGCTGGGCGGCGCTCGCGGCGCTGTGGGTGAGCGCGCTGGCCGGGGCCGCGCTGGTCCGGCGCGCGTCCACCGCCGTCGTCGCGACGGCCGTCGCCGGGTTCACCGTCGCGGTCGTGGCCTCACCGCTGAAACTGCCGCAGTACCACGACGTCCTCGCTCCCCCGCTCGTCGCGCTCGCCGCGGTTGGGCTGACGCGCCTGCTCGCCTCCCGCGCCTGGCCCGTGGCCGCGCTCCTCGCGGTCCCGCTCGTCGTGGCGGGCGCCGGTCAGCTCGCGACCGTCGCCGCGACCCGCACCGCGGACTACGCCCTGCTGGCCCCGCAGCTGCGTGGCCTGCCCGCCGGGTCGACCGTGGTGTCGTGGGCCGACACGGGAACCCTGCAGCGCGCTGCACCGCAGGTCCGGGTCGTCGGCCCCGGCGCCGTGGACTGCTCCGCCGCCCTCGTCGTCGACCCCACCATCGCCGACCGGATCCCCGACGCCGACCTCGACCAGTGGCTGCGTCGGTGCGGCGGGACCGTCGAACGCTTCGACCGGCTGAGCGTCGTGCGCCCCGTCAGCCGCTGACGCAGCCCGTCTCCCACACCGGCGCCGGAAGGGGCGGGTTCCCCGCTGGTTCGGGCAGCCAGACCGTCCCCGCGCACGGCATCCGCAGCGCCACCACCGCGCCCCGGCGCAGCACCTCCACCGACGGATCGCGGGACAACCGGTCCACGAGCGCCTCCTTCGCCGCCCGCGTCGCGCTCGCCCCGTCGATGCGCAGGTCCACCACGACCCACTCGGCCTGCTCGGCGCCGACGTTGCTGAACACCTTCACCGTCTGCCGGGCCACGAAGTAGGGTCCCGCCCCGTTGTCGGCGGCCACCACGGCGTCCGCCGGCAACGCCGCCGACACCGCCAGCAGGTCCCGCGTCGCCGCGGACGGCCGCCAGGTGTCCGCGCTGAACGGGTTCGCCACGTAGTTCGCCGTCAGGTACGTGACGGTGCTCGCGGCCAGGCTCAGCACGGCCACGACGGGCACCAGGAACGGCCGGCGCCACCGGCGCAGCGCGTCGACGAGCGCGATAAACACGACCGGCATCAGCACCCCGTCGTAGTGGAAGCGAGGCGACCAGTAGCTGTCGTACGGCGACAGCAGCCGCCACGCCAGCGTCGGCAGGGCGACCAGCGCGATCGACGACCGCACCCACACCAGCCCCCCGGTGACGAGCAGCAGGAGCACCAGTTCCAGCCGCGGCCACCCGTCCGTGCCCCACGCGAACGGCGGCGCCGCGGCGGCCTCGTTCGCGAAGCGGATCGCGAACAACGGGATCTCGTGCTGCGGGTTCCGCCACCAGATGACTGCGAACGCCCCCACCGTCCCCAGCGCCGCGGCCAGCGCCGTCGCCACCCCCAGCAGCCGCCTGCGGCCCCGGGCGAAGCAGAACACCAGGAACGCGACCGCGACGATCGTCGGCCCCTGATCCTCCTTGACCAGTAGCAACGGCAATGCCCACCAGCAGGCCGCCCCCAGCCGCCGCTCCACCAGCGCCGCGCACGACAGCGCGAGGAACGGCGTGGCGAACGCCACCTCGTGGACGTCGAGCCGCGCCACGTTCACCACCCCGTACGACGCCGCGTAAAGCACCGCGACGACGGTGGCGGTCCTCGCGTCCAGGTGCCTGCGGGCGAAGGAGAAGACGACGCCCGCGGTGATCGCCAGCGGGACCGCCTGGACGACGATCAGCGCCCGCGGGTCCGGCCACAGCCACCACGCCGCACCCCACAGGACCGTGACCGGGCTGAAGTGCTCACCGAGCAGGGGCAGGCCGCGGATCGCGGAGAACGGGAGGTTGCCCGAGGCCCAGGACTGGGCGGATTGGGCGAAGACGCCCAGGTCGTAGGCGCCGGAACGGCCGACGTTCCAGCGGGCCAGGCCGAGCCAGGAGAACCAGAGGAAGGTGAGGAGGGTGACGAGGAGTGGGGTGGCGCGGCGCATGGTGCGACAAACCTACCGGGTGGTTGCGCTACCTGAGGTCGACAGTAGTCCTTAATTTACAGACCTTCAGTTCTGAAGCGTGACCAGTATTGCTATACGACCACAGCAATCAAAGTAAAGCTGCGATTACAGCAACAAGAAACATAAGCGGCAGGAGGTGCCGAACGGATGCGCTCACGACGAGGACCCGCCAATCACAAACTCATGATCAGCAGGTCCTCGACGTGATGCGACCTCACTGAGCAGTCACGTCAACTTCTGCGAGCCACTTCGATTTCTCGATAGGGCTCGGAGTCATCAGAAGTAACCCGTGAAAGTGCTCCCCGTGCTACTAGGAGCCTCTCCCGCAGTTCCCCGCAGTCGATTGTCAGGCGAGATGCTCGTCATCGCCGTATTGTCGGCACTACCAGGAGCCGTGACGGTGATGGTCAGCGTCGTTGCGTCTCCCGACAAGCTCACGTCTCCAGTCCCTCCCGAACCGCTGTAGGAGTTGGTGTCGATCGCGTCGGTCAAGGCATCGAACACTGATACGCCGGTGATGTTTGGCCCTCCTGCGGTGAGCCCAGCCAACACCCCGCCCAACGTCGTCGTATCCAAGGGAGCCGAGTACTGCAGGACGATGGTATCTCCGATTGCGGTGAGGTTGTTACTGGCTGGCGTGCTGTTGATGGTGGCGCTCACGGTAAGCGGCACCACCACCGCCTCCGAGGACTGAGCAGCCGGACCTGTCGTGCCCTGCTCGTTCTCAACAGAACCGGCAGCAAGGACGACCGTGTCGTTCGCGGAAAGCGGACCACCGGTGATGTTCACGTCCCACGCGGCCGAGCGTCCGTTGGGGTCAGGACTCACAGCGACAGGTGCGAAGACGAGGTTGGAGTCGTTGCTGGAGAGGTCACCCGCTGCCAAACCCGAAACAGCCTGAGTAAAGGTGAAGCGCACGGTGGTCGAGCCGACAGTCATACCCGTACGATTCGATACCGCCGGAACTGCGGCGACCGCGGTGGAGGTGAAGGCGTTGGAAGTGGTGCCCTGAAGGTTGCTTACCGCTCCACCGCTCACCGTGATGGTGTCGCCCGGCGCAAGAGGCCCGCCGGTGATTCCAATCGTCCAAGTCGCTGACAGGCCGTTCGCGTCAGGACTATTCGGGGTCGGGGTAAAGGCGAGCGCGTTGTTACTGCTCGTTACATCGCTGACACCCAAACCACCGACAGGCTGGTTGAAGGTGACCTGGATGCTCGACGATCCAACCCTCAGCCCGGAGGGCTGCCCGACGACCACCGGCGTAGGAGCGATGGGCAGGCTCGTGAACCCGGCCGCCGGTCCCGTGCTTCCCGTGGCGTTCGCCACGGATCCTGCGACGACGGTCACGGTGTTGCCCGCGGCGAGGGCCCCGGAGGTGATGGGGACGTCCCAGGCGGCGGAGCGACCCGAGACAGGGGTGACCGGGATAGGAGTTCCGAAGGTCACGGTCAGGCTGTTGGAGGTCACTTCGTTGGCGACCAGTCCGGAGACCGGCTGGTCGAAGTTGATGCGGACACTGGTGGAACCCACCGTCAAGCCCGTGGGCTGGCCGGAGAGAGCGGGGGCGGCGACCGAGACGGCGGGAGACTGGGTCGTGGCTGCCGCCGTCTGCTGCCCGTTGGTCGTCGTGATGCGGTAGATCCACGAGCCTGCGGGGACGTCGTAGTCGATGAAGGACCCCGTCGAGAGGTCCTGACCCGTGATGTCGACCGAGGTCAGGTTGAGCAGGTTGTTGCTCGCGATGCGCTGAACACTGAGCTGAGCCGGGTTCACGTTCTCGAGGTCGAAAGTCACCCGCACGTCCGGCAGGTCGCTCTGGTTGTCCAAGTTGGCCGGCGCCTGAGCGACCGGGTTCAGGACGGCGTTCGTTGCGGACTGCGCGGGGGGCAGTCCGCCACCGGTGACCTTGGCCGCCTCGGTCACGGCGAGGGAAACAGCGGTCGCATCACCGAAGACCTGCGCACTGATGAGGTTGCCGGCGTTCGCTCGCAGGTAGGCCTCCGTCGCACTGCCGAGCGACGACGCCGACTCGGTGAGGAGGAGCGGGTAGCCCGCCTTGCCCGCGGCCGGACCCGCCGCGAGGGCGTCGACACGGAAGCCGTTGGCCAAGCCCACCGCGGTCTTGCCGATGCCCACAGCGGTCGCCAGAGGCGACCCAGCGATGGCAGCGGCGGTCCCACTCCGGTCGGCACCTTCAAGGCGCGCAGTACTGGGGACACCTGCCGCGGCAGCAGCCTGCCCTGCGACTGCGGCACTGACGGACTGGACCGAACCGAGCGCCGTGACGGAGGCGGGGTCGAGGTCGCCCAGTACGGTCGCGGAAGTGTTCGGCAGGAAGTTCTGAGCAGTCAGCACGATGGGCACGCCGCGGTACCCCAGCGGGGAGGCAGCGAGGGCATCGGCGGCGATGGTGCTGCCGTAGACGTCACCACGAGCCAGCAGAACGGAAGGCGCCGGGGCGTTCGCGGGCAATCCTGCTCGCGCCTCAGCGATGATCTTGGCGGCCGTGTCGAACCGGTCGGTCCCGGCGATGCGCTTGCTCGTCGCACGGCCGTTGGTGAGCTCGCTGAACGCCTGCGCCGAGACGGACGGCTCACCACCGATGACGATGACTTCCGACGGGTTGAGCGTCCGGATGGCTTCCGCAGTCGCTGCGGGGACACCGGTGGCGGTCGTCAGCAGGATCGGTGCGTTCTTCACCCCAGCCAGGTACGAGGCCGACAGCGCGTCGATGCCGTTGGTCTCCCCGTTGGCCACGATGACCGTCCGCGCTGACGTCCAATACTTCTGAGCGATGATCGCGGCAGTGGCGTAGCGATCAGCACCACCCAGTCGCGCGTCCGCCGCGCCGGGGTTGAAGCCCGTCGCCGCCTGCGCGGGGGCGCCGACGACGCCGCCGAGACCGACCAGCAAAGCCACACCTGCACCGACACCGGCGATCCGTCGCCGCGTTCTGACTCGCTTGTTCATCGCAGTCCTCACTCAAGAGCTGAAGTGGCGCTTAGGCCCGACTCGGGTCAGCGACCAGGGTTGGAACGAAGAAGGGCCCAGCCGAGCGAACTCGACTGGGCCCCCCTTCTCTAGAGGGTCAGATCACTCGTTGTCGATCGTCGCGTCGGCGCTACCGGCGATGTTCCAGGCGTTGCCGTTGGCGTCCGCGACACCGGACTGCGCGGCGATGGTGGCCGGCAGGCTCAGCCCGGCCCCCGTGCCGGGGGTGATCACAGTGCCCGCAGCAGTCGCGGTGAAGGTCACCACGGTGTTGACGGGGTAGCTGGTGCCACCGATGGTCACTGCAGCGTTGTTGCGGACAGCCGAGAGGTTGGTACCGACCACGTGGTCGACGACCGTGCCGTCCGCGTCCGTCAGACGCAGCGTGGCACCCGTGGCGGGAGCAGCCACGACCTCGTTGAAGGCCACGGTGAACGTCGCACCCTGGTTCAGGGTGAGGGCACTACCTGCACCATTGGCGCCGACACGGGTGTCGAGAGCCAGCGGGCCGGTGGTGTCAGTGCTGGGAGCGACCGACACGACGTTGGTTGCCGAGGTGTAGTCGCCCTGGTCACCGTCGTTGACGACGGCGGCACGGTACCGGTAGGTGCCGGCAGGAACGTCGTTGTCGACGTACTGGAAGCCGGTAGCCACCAGGTCGGCGTCGGTGGTCGGGGAGGCGATGGTGGCGAACGTGCCCACCGTGCCGTCGCTCGCTCCGGCCGTACCACCCGTCACCGACGCGCGCTGGATGACCACAGAGTCGTAGTCCCCGGCGGCGGGGGTGACGGTGACGGTGATGTCGTTGCTCGTCGCGTTGGTGCCACCGCGGACGGAGGCCACCGTGGTCGGAGCAGCCGGGTTGCTGTCGGTGAGGGCGAAGACGCTCACACCACCGGGGTCGGTGGCGTAGGAACCCTGCACCGTGTCGCCGGAGCTGAGGGCGGCCTTGAAAGCGTCAAGACCGACCGACACACCGCCCACGGAGAACGTGTCGTTCGCGTCGAAGGCGAAAGAGCGGGCGGCGACCGTAGCAGCGCCGCCACCAGCGGTCGTGTCGACGTCCGCGGTGAAGGTGTTCGCCGTCTTGTCCACGGACAGCACGTTCGCGGCGGTGGTGATGGTGCTAGGGCTGGTGACGTCAGCGCCGATGAGGCCGTTCGCCCCACGGGTCGCCGAGTAGGCCGCCGCCCCACCGAGGCCGTAGTTCTCAGTCGCCGCAGCGTAGGCGCCGGCCACCGTCGCACTGGTCTCAAGACGCGTGCTCGGGCCACCGTTGCTGGCAGCCTGGCCGGTTCCACCGTTGATGTAGACGACCGGGACGACCGAGCCGGGAGCGGTACCGTCAACGGTAAACGTGATGCTGCCGTTGACCGGCTGCACAGTGGTCGAGCGGTTCAGGCCCGGCTCACCCGTACCCGAGTAGGCCGGCGTCGCGTTGTTCACCGAGGTGATGTCGGCGATGTCCGCACCGGGGTCGACGGAGAACCCGCTGGCGGAAGCCACATCGGCGTTGCTGAGGAAGGTGACGGACCCATCGGCGGCGGTACGGATGGAGTCCGCGTTGACCAACGTGATGCGGTACGTCGTGCCCGCGGTGAGACCGGAAACCGTGTAGGTGCGGTTGTCCGCGTCGCGGACAGCCGCGTCGGTGGAGGACTCATCGGCGACGACGAAAGCAGCAGCAACCGTCGGCGCCACCGCGATGTTCTGCAGCGCGGGGGCGGAACCACCGTTGGCGGCCACCTTTGCCGCGTCGGCGATCGTCGGCGTCACGCTGTTCGCGTCACCGAAGACCCACGCCTTGGTCAGCGTGCCGGCGTTCGCCTTGAGGTAGGCGTCGGTGCCGACACCGAGACCGACGGTGCCCTCGGTCAGCAGGATCGGGGACCCGGCACGGCCGGCGACCGGGCCGGCGGCCAGGGCGTCGATGCGGAAGCCGTTGGCAAGAGCGGCGCCGGTGCGGTTGAAGCCGAAGTCGGCCTCGTTGGCGATGGCGGCCGCGGTGGCGGTGCGGTCCGAGCCCTGGATGCGCTCGATGTCGGTGACGGTGGAGATGCCGTCGACCTGGGTGTAGACCGCGTCGGAGACTGCGTTCGCGTTGCCCAGGACGTAGACCTTGGTCACGCCGGCGCTGGTCAGCGCCTCAAGGGTGTCCGCGGGCAGCGAGTTCTGGTTGGTCAGCAGGACCGGGATCTTGTTCTTGAACGCGGCCGGGCCGGCGGCGAGCGCGTCGGCGGCGACCTGGCCGGCGCCGTACTGGTCACCGCGGGCCAGGAAGACGGTCTTCGGGGCGGCGACGCCGGCCTCCTCGACGACCGCGACGGCCGTGGCGAAGCGGTTCTCACCGTCGATGCGCTGACCGGTCTTGGTGCCGACGAGCGAGGAGTAGGTGCTGGCCGACACGGCGTTCTCGTCACCGAGGACGATGACGGTGGTCGGGTTCAGCGAGGTGATGGCGGCGGCGGTCTGGGACGGGACCGAGTCCTTCTGCGTGAGCAGGATCGGAGCGTCCTTGACACCCGCGAGGTACGACGCGGCGAGGGCGTCGATACCGGTGACCTCACCGTTGGCGACGATGACGGTGGACGCGGAGGTCCAGCCGGCCAGCGCGGCCTTGGCAGCGGTGTCGTAGCGGTCGACACCGGCGAGACGAGAAGAAGCAGCAGAAGGATCGAAGCCAGTGGCAGCCTGGGCCGGGACCGCGGCAAGGCCGAGGCCGGTCAGACCAACAAGAGCCGCGACGCCGGCCCCGATACCACGCCGGCGCAACCGGGAGGTTGCTGCGGTCACGATTGCCTCCAAGGCAGTGTGAAGTGATGTTCCCCCCCGTGAGGGGCCGGCCCGATTTCGAGCCTGCGACACCTGCCGCTCCGCTACTCAGCGGAGTGGCCCGGTGACAGATCTGAACGTACACGAGAGTCACACCAGCAACACGGGGAGTAACGGAAGATCATCTGGATCTACGGCGTGTCGCCTGGCGCACACGCGGCGTGACCTGCGGTTTTGCTCCGGGAAGCATCAGGTAACAGTTTTGTAACGGGCAGCCTCACCCGTCCCGACGGCCTCAGGTACCCCATCCGGAGTAGTCACAACGGGTGGAGTCACCACCCGCGCACGGACTACGACCCTCTGTGACTCATGTGGGTGAGCCCGGCCGGACCACCTCCCGTTGATCCGTCCGGGCCGTCGTCGCGGACTGTGACGGCTGCGATCACGCCGAGGATCCCCCGGATTACCACCTCCCGGCGCCATCGCCGACGCCCGAGGCCACCGGGGACAGAGTGACCGGTGGGACCTCTCGACGGCTCCGAGGGCGCATCACGTCACGCACTCAGCCCATCCAGCCGCCCTCTGCCCCCGCCGAACCCTCAGGCATGACGTTCCCCCGGCACACCTGGCGCGCGGCCCTCACGGCCTGCGTGCTCGCCGTGCTCGTGCCGGTCCTCGTCACCGCGCTCGCGCACTGGCCGCACGCGGACCACGTGAAGGTCGTCGTGGGGCTCGTCTGGCTCGTGGCGACCGCCGCCATCCCCGCCTGCACCCTCAAGGGGACCCGGGCGGGGGTCGTGAAGTACACCGTCGCCGCGGCGGTCTGGGGCGTGGGCACCGTCCTGGCCGGGGCGCACCCCACCGCTACGGTCGGCCCCGTCGAGTTCCCCCACCTCGCGCACGCCCTGTCGCTGTCGGGGCTCGCCGTCATCGCCGTGCAGCAGCTGCGCGACACCCGCGTCGCCGGGGACGACCAGCCGCTGTTCGTCGAGGCGGGGCTGTTCGGGACCGTCATGGCCGCCGCCGCGTGGGACGGGTTCGCGCGCGCCGGCTACTCCGGGGACGGCTGGTGGGACGCGAGCGCCTCTCTCGTGATCGTGGCGGGGGCGCTGGTGGCGGCGAGCACGATCGTGCTGGCCGTGGAGCACCCGCGGCTGCGGCTGGCCAGCATCGGCCTGGCCGTCGGCGCCGCCGGCACGCAGGTCAGCGCGATCACCGCCGGCCACCAGCCGGTGACCAGCGCGGTCGCCATCGTGCTCGCCCTGCTGGGCGGGTGCGCGCTCTTCGCGTTCCAGCCGCGCGGCGGGATCGTCCGCCACGGGGGCGCCGCCGCCGCGCAGGCCGTCCGCCGCCTGCGGGTCGCCGTCGTCCTGCCCGCGGCGCTGCTGCTCGCCGACGTCGTCCTGTTCATCGTGTCCCCCCGCGCCGACGGGACGATGTTCGTGTTCTTCGCCGCCGTCGTCGTCGCCGCGGCCCTGCGGCAGGTCGCCACGGCGCGGGCCATCGACCGCACCCGCGACACCCTCACGTTCCAGGCGCTGCACGACCCGCTGACCGGCCTGCAGAACCGCACCGGGCTCACGAACGCGCTCACCGCACCGGACCGCACGCAGTCGCTGGTCATCCTGGAGGTCGGCGGCCTCGACGACGTCACCGACGTCCTGGGCGTCGCCGTCGGCGAGAAGGTCCTGCGGGCCGCGGCGCTCGACCTGCGCGACGTCGTCACCGCGATCGGCGGCACCGCCTACCGGGTGCGGCACGACGAGTTCGCCGTCCTGCTGCCCGGGCCCCCCGAGCACGCCGCCCGGCACCTGCCCCACGTCCTCGACGCGATCGGCTCCGCCCCCGCGCACGTCCACGGCGCCGGGCAGTTCCCCGTGCGGGCCGTCGCGGGCGTCGCCCGGGTCGCCGCGGGCGCCCGCGCCGCCGGCGACGCCACGCTCCCCCTCGTCCACGCCGACCTGGCGCTGCGCGACGCCCGCAACCGGCCCGACGGGACCGGCTACTCGGTGTACTCCGGCGAGGTCGCCGCCCAGCACGCCCGCCGCCTCCTCGTCCGCGAGCGCCTCGCGCTGGCCATCGCCGAGGGCGACGTCGACGTCCACTTCCAGCCGATCGTGGACTTCACCACCGGCCGGGTCGTGAAGTTCGAGGCGCTGGCCCGCTGGGACGACCGGGAACTGGGGCGGGTCTCGCCCGCGGAGTTCGTGACCGTCGCGGAGGAGTCGAACCTCGTCGTCGCGCTCGGCGAGCACGTCCTGCGGCGCGCGGTGGGGTCCGCGCACGCGGCGGGGGTGTTCGCGGCCGGGGTGCGGCTGGCGGTCAACGTGTCCGTGGTGCAGCTGCAGTCCCCCGGGTTCGCCGGCGTCGTCCGGGAGATCCTCGCGACGTACGCGATCCCGCCGCACCTGCTGACGCTGGAACTGACCGAGTCGGTGTTCCTGGACTCCGACTCCCCCGCCGAGCGGGTCGTCACCGAGCTCGCCGGGCTGGGCTGCCAGATCGCCATCGACGACTTCGGCACCGGGTACTCCGCGTTCGGGTACCTGGACCGGCTGCCCGTGCACGTCCTGAAGATCGACCGCTCCCTGACGCAGTCCCTGACCGGCGAGGGCAACGGCCGGTCGGTCGTGCGGGCCGTCGTGGACCTCGCCAACCGGCTCGGGCTCACCGTCGTCGTGGAGGGCGTGGAGACCCACGAGGAAGCCGAGATCTGCCGGTCCATGCAGGCGGAACTGGGTCAGGGCTGGCTGTACTCCGCGGCCGTCACCGCCGACCGCATCGCCGGTGAGCTGGGGCGGGAGTACCCGGTGGCGCCGGAGGCGGTGCGCTGAGGCTCCGGCGCCGGGTCACCACACGTCCCCCGCCCGCCACTCGCACACCAGCTCCGCGTCCAGGTTCAGCGTCCCGGCCGGGTCGAACACCCGCACCCCGCCGTCCTCGTCGGGGGTCCGCCGCACCCCGGCCGTCGTGAGCACCGACAGCGGCCCCCGCCACACCGGCCACCCGCGCGCGGCGTAGAGGGCGGCGCCGTCGTCGGAGGCGCCGAGGAAACCGACGCCGTGACCGGCGACGACGACCCGTTCCAGCTCGGCCATGACCAGCCCGCCGAGACCGCGGCGGCGGTGACCGGCGGCGACGGCGACGTTCTCGACGTACCCGACGGGCAGCGCCCGCCCCCCGACGAGGAACTGCCGCCGCACCACCGACCCGTGCGCCACGAGCCGGTCGCCGTCGTGGACGAGGGCGTGCCAGCCGCCGAGGCCGTGCTCGAAGTCGTCGTCGTCGAAGTCGCCGGGGAAGGCGGCGTCCAGCAGCGCGCGGACGGCGGCCAGGTCGGGACCGGTGAGGTCGGCGGTGTGGCAGGCGGTCAGGGCGGTCACGCCGTCATGGTGGCGGCGCCGGGGCCGGGGCACCTCCGAATATCGGGGGCGCCCCGGTCGTCCCACCTCAGCGGCGGGTGTCCTCCACGACGAACCCGCGGTCCAGGCCGTAGTCGGACAGGTAGTCGCGGACGGTGCGGATCTGCGAGGACTGGATGCCGTCGACGCTGAGCAGGATCTCGGTGACCTCGCGGCGGAACTCGCGCAGCGACACGGGGCGGTTCGACGACGACTGCGCGGGGCGGCGCTCGGCGGCGGGGGCGCCGCCGGAGCGGCGGGCCTCGATCTTCACGTTCGACGCCTTGGGGCCGCGCTCACCCTCGGTGAGGGTGAACTCGACGGTCGCGCCGTCGAAGTCGCCGTCCTCGCCGCCGACGACGTCCTTGAAGTGGAAGAAGACGTCGTCGGACGCCTCGGGGCTCCGGATGAAACCGAAACCGCGTTCCTCGTCGTACGAACGGACCTTGCCCTTGGCCACTGCACCCACCACTTCCAGCTGATCGAGAACGAGCGACCCCCATCCTCCCCCACCGCGGGGCCACCGGCGCCCCTGCGTCACCCGGGGGCGGGTCAAGTCCGCGACGGGATCGGTCGACACCACGTCCGTGCTGCCCGCCCTCACCCCGACGCGCCCCACCGCGGGCCGCGTCGCCGGCGGCGCGGGGCTGCTGGCCCTCGCGGCGGGGCTCACCGCCCTGGCCGGGCACGTCCCGGGGGCGGTGGACGGGCCCGTCGTGGTCGTCGGGATCGTCGGCCTGCTGGTGATCGCGACCGCGCTCGTGACGCTGCACCACGGCCGCAACAGCGGCCAGTACCTCGTGGCGTCCACCGCGTGGGCCACCGGTGTCCTCACCGCGGGCCTGTTCCCCGACGCGCAGGCCGGCCCGTTCCCCCTCGCCCCGCTGCTGCTCGCGGGCGCGGAACTGGGGGCGCTCGCGGTGCTGCTGCGGCTGCTCGTGCGGGCCCGCGCCGGCAGCGACGACCCGCCCCTGGTGGTGGACGCCCTCATGCTGGGCAGCGCCCTGGCGACCGCCGGGTGGGACGCGCTGGCCCGCACCGGTCACCACGGCCCGCCGGGCTGGACGGCGGCCACGCTCACCGTGATCGTCGTGACGTCCGTCGTGGCGTGCTGCGCGATCGCCCTGGCCGTCGAGCAGCCCCGGCTGCGGGTGGCCGCGGCCGGGCTGACCCTCAACGCGGTCGGCACCGCGCTGACCGCGCTGCTCCTGGGCGAGCGGCCCGCCGTCACGGCCGTCGCGGTGGCCGTCGCGGCGCTCGGCGGGGCCGTCGGGCTGCTCGCGCTGCCCCGCGACGGCGTCGTCCGGCACGGCGGGCAGGCCGCCGAGCGGGCCGCCCGGCGGCTGGAGACCGCCTCGCTGGTGCCCGGCCCGATCCTGCTGGTGGACCTGGCGTTCCTCGTCGTCGACCCGCGCGCCGACTCCGTGCTGTACGGGCTGTACATCACCGTCCTGGTGACGTTCACGGTCCGGCACGCCGCGACGGCCCGGTCCATCGACCGCACCACCGCGCACCTCACGTTCCAGGCCCTGCACGACGACCTGACGGGCCTGGGCAACCGCGCGCTGCTGCGACGGGCCCTCACCGAGCCCGACCGCGCCACCTGCCTCGTCCTCGTCGAGCTCGGCGGCCTCGACGACGTCAACGACGTCCTGGGCGTCAGCGCCGGTGACGCCGTCATCGCCGCCGCCGCCGGCGCGGTCGCCGACGTCGCCGCCGCCCGCGGCGGGTCCGCGTTCCGCACCAGCGGCGACGAGCTCGCCGTGGTCCTGCCCGGCGACCCCGCGCAGTGCCTGCGGGCGGCCGAGGCGCTCCTCGCGGCCGTCGCCGGCGCACCCCGGCAGGTCGAGGGCGCGGCCCGCTTCCCGGTGACGGCCGTCGCCGGGATCGCGGCGGTCCCCTTCGGCGGCACCTGCGGCACCGACGGCGCCGACGGCGCCGTCGACGCCGTCGACGCCGTCGACGTCATGCAGCCCTACGCGCAGGCCGACATCGCGCTGCGCGACGCCCACCGCAGGGGCCCGGGCTCGGTGTCGGCGTACTCCGGGACCGTGGCCGCCGAGCACGCCCGGCGCAGCCTGCTGCGCGACCGCCTCGCCGCCGCGATCGCCGACGGCTCCGTCGACGTCCACTTCCAGCCGGTGGTGTCGTTCACGACGGGCCGGGTCGAGAAGCTCGAGGCCCTGGCCCGCTGGACGGACCCGGTGCTGGGGCGGATCTCCCCGGTGGAGTTCATCGCCGTCGCCGAGGAGTCGAACCTCGTCGTCGCGCTCGGCGAGCACGTCCTGCGGCGGGCGGTGGACTCGGCGCACGAGGCGGGGGTGTTCGCCCGCGGCGTCGGGCTCGCCGTGAACGTGTCCGTGGTGCAGCTGCAGTCCCCCGGGTTCACCGACGTCGTCGTGGACCTGCTGCAGCGCAGCGGCATCTCGCCGGACCTGCTGACGCTGGAGGTCACCGAGTCGGTGTTCCTCGACGAGGACTCCCCCGCCGAGCGGGTCGTCACCGAGCTCGCCGGGCTCGGCTGCCGGATCGCCATCGACGACTTCGGCACCGGGTACTCCGCGTTCGGCTACCTCGGCCGGCTGCCCGTGCACGTCCTGAAGATCGACCGGTCCCTGACGCAGTCGCTGACCGACGACGTGACCGGCCAGTCGATCGTGACGTGCGTCGTGGACCTCGCCAACCGCCTGGGCCTGACCGTCGTCGTCGAGGGCGTCGAGACCGAGCAGCAGGCCGCGCTGTGCCGGTTCATCTCCGCGCCGCTGGGCCAGGGGTGGCTGTACTCCGCGGCCGTGCCGCGCGAACGGCTGGCGGAGGAGCTGGCCCGGGTGCACCCGGTGCCGGAGCCGCTGATGGCGTCCGGCGCGGCGTAGGGCGCTGCCTGCGCTCCGTGCGGGGGCACGGCCGGGCGGGACGGCGTCGACCCCGTCGCGCACGACGACGGATCAAACCAGCGGCGCCGCACCCGCCGGCGGTGGGACCCTCACCCCCGACGGACGCGGCCCCGGCACGCCGCCCGGCCCCACCACGACACGACCGGAGGCACCCCTTGTCGGCGAGCACCCCCGTCCAGCGGCCCGACCACCGCGACCTGCAACGACGGGTCGTGCGCGTCCTGGCCGCGGGCCAGGTCCTGGGCGGCCTGGGGACCGGCGCCACCCTCAGCCTGGGTGCGCTGCTCATCACCGACGTCTCCGGATCCCCGGCGTGGTCGGGGATGGCCGCCACCGCGTCGACCCTCGGGGCGGCCGCGCTGGCCGTGCCGCTGGCCCGGCTCGCCCAGGCCCGGGGACGGCGGACCTCGCTGAGCACCGGGGCGCTGCTCGCCGTGCTCGGCGGCGGGACCGTCGTCGCCGCGGCGGCGCTGGGGAGCTTCCCGATGCTGCTGGTGGGCCTGCTGCTCATGGGCTCGGGCCAGGCCCTGAACCTGCAGGCGCGCTTCGCCGCCACCGACCTCGCCACCGCCAGCACCCGCGGGCGGGACCTGTCGCTGGTCGTCTGGTCCACGACCCTCGGGGCGGTGACCGGGCCGAACCTGTTCGAGCCCGGCGAGCACGTCGGCCGGGCCCTGGGCCTGCCCCCGCTCACCGGAGGGTTCGTCATCTCCGCCGCGGCGCAGGCGCTGGGCGCCGTCGTCTTCCTCACCGGGCTGCGGCCGGACCCGCTGCTGACCGCCACCGCGGCCGCGGCGGCCGAGACCCCGGACGGCCCCTCCGCCGCGCGCCCGGCCGGCGGGACGGCCCTGCTGCGCACCTCCGCCGCAGCGCGCCGCGCCGTGCTGACCGTCGCGGCCAGCCACGCGACCATGGTCGCGCTGATGGCGATGACCCCCGTGCACCTCACCGGGCACGGCGCCTCCCTGAGCGTCGTGGGCCTGACCATCAGCCTCCACGTGGCCGGGATGTACGCCCTGTCCCCCCTCTTCGGCGCCCTCAGCGACCGGTTCGGCGCCCGCACCGTCGTCCTGGCCGGGCAGGCCCTGTACCTCGCCGCGCTGCTGACGGCCCTGGTCGGCGCGGCGGACACGACGCTGGTGACGGTCAGCCTGGTCCTGCTCGGCCTGGGGTGGTCGGCCTCGGTCGTGGCCGGCTCCACCCTCGTCAGCACCGCGGTCGCGCCCGCGCAGCGGCCCCGCCTGCAGGGCGTGTCCGACTCCCTGATGAACTGCGCCGGGGCCGCCGGCGGCGCGCTGTCCGGGCCCGTCCTGGCCCGCGTCGGCTTCGACGGCCTGGCCGCCGCCCTGCTCGTCCTCGTGCTCGTCGTCACCCTCGCCCAGCGCGGCCCCCGGGCGGCGGACCGGACCTGAGACGACCCGCGCGCGAGGGCTACGTCCGGCCCCCCGGCGTGCCGATACCTCTCCGGTGACCCACCGACCGGCGCCCCGGACCAGTGCCCGCGCACTGGGCCGGAGCCTGCTGTTCACCGCGCTGTTCGCCGGCGCGGTGTACCTCGGCCGGCTCACCCTGCTCGACGGGAGCCCCGTCGCCCTCGTCTGGCCCGCCGCTGGGGTCGCCGCCGCCTGGATGTGCGGCAGCCGCCGCCGCGTCCTCGACGCCGCGCTGCTGACCGCCGCCACGATCGTCGTGAACGCCCTCACCGGCGCCGCGCCCGCGCTGCTGGCCGGTTTCGTCCTGACCAACGTGGGGCAGGCGCTGCTGTTCGCGTGGGTGCGGGACCGCTGGTCCCCCCGCGGCGGGCCGCAGCCGGCCAGCCCGGGGTCGCGGCAGCTGGCCGTGCTGCTGGCCACCACCGCCGTCGCGTGCGCCGGGGGGACGCTCGGTGGGCTCCTCGTCGTGGCCGCCACCGACGGCCCCCTCACCTGGGTCGGCACCGCCGTCTGGTTCACCCGGAACTTCGCCGGGATCGTCCTCGTCGCGCCCGTCCTGCTGCGCCTGGAGGCCCGCGTCCCGGTGCGGGTGGCGCGCCGCCGCTTCGCGGCCCTCGAGCTGCTGCTCGCCGTCACGACCTCGCTGCTGGCCTACGGCGCCGTGTTCTGGACCCACGGGGCGATGCCGCTGGCGTTCCTGCCGCTGGCCGCGACGATCTGGCTGGCCCTGCGGTTCGACACGACGATCGTCGTGGCCGTCGACCTCGTCGTGGCCGCCGTCGCCGTCATCGGCACCCTCCACGGGACCGGGCCCTTCTCGCCCGTCGACGACGACGCCCTGCGCGTCCTGCTCGTGCAGGTCCACGCCGGGTTCCTCGCCTGCCTCGGCCTGGCGCTGGCCGTGGGCCGCGACGAGCGCGACGAGCTCGTCGCGCACCTGCGGGCCGCGCGCGCCGACGCCGAGCGCCGCGACCGGTTCACCCAGGCCGTGCTGTCCAGCGTCAGCGCCGGGATGGTCGTCGCCGACCCGCAGGGGCGGGTCGTGGTGTTCAACGACACCGCCCGCGACTGGCACGGCCTGGACGCCGACCCCGCCCTCGACCCCGAGGGTCACCCCGCGAACTACCGCCTGTTCGCCGCCGACGGCGTGACCCCGCTGCCCGCCGCCGGGGTGCCGCTGGCGCGGACCCTGGCCGAGGGGGAGGTCAGCGGGGTCGAGATGGTCGTCGTCGGCCCCGGCGGGCGCGCGGTCCCGGTGGAGTGCAACGGGCGCACCGTCACCGACGACGACGGCACCGTGCTCGGCGCCGTCGTCGCCATGCACGACCTGACCACCGTCAAGGCCCGCGAGCAGGCGCTGGCGCGGGCCAACGCCCAGCTGGAGGCGCACTCGCTGCGGGTCGAGCGGCTCGCCGCGGCCTCCCGCGCGGTGCTGACCGCCGACGACCCGCGGCGGGCCGTCTGCGCGGCGGCCGTGGAGATCGCCGGCGCCGACGGCGCGTTCCTGGCCCAGCCCGACGGGTCCGGCCGGCTCGTCTCGACCGCCACCGCGGGGCTGCCGGACGGCTTCGCGGTCGACCTCGACGTGCGCGGCGACGTGAGCCTGACCCTGACCAGCTACCTGTCCTGCCGGCCCCTGTTCGTCCCGGACGTCCCGTCCCACCCGGGTGCCAGTTCCGCGCTGGTCGCCGGGTGCGGCTCGGCGTCGGGGGCGTGGCAGCCCGTCGTGGACGCCGACGGCCGCGTCCTGGGCGTCCTGGCCGTGATCTGGCACGAACCGCTCAGCGGGCTGGACCCGACCACGGCGGCCGTCCTCACCGGCCTGGCCGCCGAGGCGGCGCACGCGTTCTCCCGCGCCGACCTGCTGGCCCAGCTGGCCCGGGCCGCCGACCACGACGCCCTGACCGGGGTGGTGAACCGGCGCCGCTGGGACGAGCTGGCCCGGCAGGAGGTCGCGCGCGCCGGCCAGACCGGCACCGCGCTGACGTTCGCGATGCTCGACCTGGACCACTTCAAGCGCTACAACGACACCCGCGGCCACCTCGCCGGCGACGAGCTGCTGCGGGAGTTCGCGCGCGCGGCCGGTGCGCAGCTGCGCGAGGGCGACACCCTGGCCCGCTGGGGCGGTGAGGAGTTCGCGCTGATGCTGCCCGGCTGCACGGGCGACGACGCCGTCGACGTGGTGGACCGCATCCGGTCCGTCGTGCCCGACGGCCAGACCTGCACCGCCGGGGTGTGCCAGTGGGTGCCCGGGGAGGAGCCGGAGGAGGCGATCGCCCGCGCCGACCGCGCCCTGTACCGGGGCAAGCTGACCCGGGACAGCACCGTCGTCGCGGGACCGGCGCCGTCCGCCGTGGCCGATCCCGCGCGGTGAGGGCCGTGCACCACACTCCTGTCGTGCGCGGGTGGTGGCGGGGGTACCTGGTCGTCGGCGCCGCGGTCGCCGCGGCGGCGGTCGCCCTGCCCGCCGGTCCCCTGCGCGCCGTGCTGTACCTGCTGGTCGCCGGCGGGTCCGGCGCGGCGATCCTCGTGGGGCTGCGGCGCCACCGGCCCGCGCGGCGGCTGCCGTGGCTGCTGCTGGCGGCCGGTCAGCTGTGCAGCGCCGCCGGGGAGGCCGTCTACTACTGGCTGGAGCTGGTGCGGCGCGTCGAGCCGTACCCGTCGGTCGCCGACGCCTTCTTCGTGGCGGCGTTCCCGCTGCTGTGCGCGGGGATCCTCACCCTCACGGGGCGGCGGCCCGTGAGCGCCACCGACCGCGTCGAGGTCGGGATCGTCGTCACCGCGCTGGCGCTGCCGCTGTGGATCTTCCTGGGCGAGCCCGTCGTGCACGACGCCGCCCGGTCGTGGGGGCTGCGGGCGATCGACCTGGCCTACCCCGTCTTCGACCTGGTGCTGCTGGGCCTGCTCGCGCGGTGCGCGGCCGTGGCGGGCGGGTCCACCGCCGCGACCCGGCTGCTGGGGCTGGGGGCGCTGACCGTCCCGGTCGCCGACGTCGCGTTCGTCCTGGTCGGTGAGGGCGAGGGCCTGGCCGGCAGCGCCAGCACCGCGTGCTGGCTCGTGTCGTACCTGCTGTACGGGGCGGCCGCGCTGCACCCGTCGATGGTGCGGGCGGCCGAGCCGGAGGAGACCGCCGCGCCGGGCAGCTGGCGGCGGCTGGGGGTCCTGGGCGCCGCGATGGGCACCGTCCCGGTGGCCCTGGCCCTGCAGACGGCGGGGGTGACCGGCGTGCACCTGTGGGAGACCACGGTGGCCGCGGCGGTGGTCGTGGTGCTGGGGCTGGTGCGGGTGCGCGGGGCGGTGCTGGCCGCCGAGCGGGCCGCGCGGGCCGCCGAGCGGCTGCGCGCCGAGGCCGCGCACCACGCCGCGCACGACCCGCTGACGCTGCTGCCGAACCGGGCGACGGCCCTGGAGCTGCTGCGGCAGACCCAGGAGCGGGCCGCCCGCACCCGCCGCGCGGTGGGGCTGCTCGTCGTCGACGTCGACCACCTGACCCGCGTCAACGACAGCTTCGGCGACGGCGCCGGCGACGGGGCGCTGCGGGCGCTGGCGCGGGAGCTGGTCGGCGCCGTGGGCGCTGGGGACCGGGTCGGCCGCCTGGGGGGCGACGAGTTCGTCGTCGTCGTGGAGGACGTCCCGGACGAGGCGGCCCTGGGGCGGCTGGCCGAGCGCCTGACCCGGCTGACCGTCGCGCTGCCCGGGACGGAGCTGACCCTGACCTGCTGCGTCGGGATCGCCGTGCAGCGCCCCGGCCGGGAGGTCGCGGCGACGGAGCTGCTGCACGAGGCCGTCACCGCGACCGGGCGGGCCAAGGGGGCCGGCGAGGGCCGCACGTGGTTCTTCGACGATGCGCTGCGCGCCGAGCTGACCGAGCAGGCCGAGCTGGAGGCCGCCCTGGCCGCCGCCCTCGCCGGCGGGGAGTTCGAGCTGCACTACCAGCCGGTGCTGGACCTCGACAGCGGCCGGATCACGGGCTTCGAGGCGCTGATCCGCTGGCACCGCCCCGGCCGCGGGACGGTGCGCCCGGACCTGTTCGTGCCCGTCGCCGAGCGCAGCGACCTGATCTGCCGCATCGGGCGCTGGGTGCTGGGCGAGGCGGCGGGCCGGCTCGCGCGGTGGCGCGCGGAGGGGACCGTCGCCGACGACGTGCGGGTCGCGGTGAACCTGTCGGGCCGGCACCTGCTGGAGCCGGGGGTCGTCGACGACGTCGCGCGGGCGCTCGCCGCGGCGGGGCTGCCGCCGCGGGCCCTGGTCGTGGAGGTCACCGAGACCGTCGTCCTGGACACCGGGCGGGTCCTGCCGAACCTGCGGGAGCTGAAGGCCCTGGGGGTGGGCCTGAGCCTGGACGACTACGGCACCGGCTACGCCTCCATCGAGCAGTTCCGCTCGCTGCCGCTGGACACCCTGAAGATCGACCGGAGCTTCCTGGTGTCGGCGCAGCCGCAGGACGAGGCGCTGATCGGGCTGATGGTGCACGCCGCGCACGCGTTCGGGCTGCGGGTGGTGGCCGAGGGCGTCGAGCGGGCCGACCAGGTGGCGCTGCTGCGGTCCCTGGGCTGCGACAGCGCGCAGGGCTACCTGTTCTCGCGGCCGGTGCCGGCCGGGGAGGTCGCGGCGCTGGTCGGCCGCGTCACCGCCTGACGGGTTCGGGGGCCTGCAGGACGAGGCGCTCGCGCAGGAAGGTCTGCAGGTTCGCGCCCAGGGGGTCGCCGGGGTGGACCTTCTCGGGGTCGTCCAGACCGCGCTCGCGCCGGGAGATGACCGGGCCGTCGCGGCGCAGCGACGCCAGCAGCGACCGCGAGTACGTGCCGGTCATCAGGCAGTGCAGCGCTTCGGCCCGGAGGGTGTCGTCGAGGCCGTCGAGCCACTCGTCGTGCGAGGCGATCACGTGAACAGTGTGCACCTCGCCGGTGTCGCCCACGGCCACCTGCCCGGACCTCACCGCACCCGGCGCAACCAGTCACCGAGCGTGCTGCAGCCGTGACCGGATCCCGCCGCGCGCGGGGCCCGCGAACCGGCATTAAAGTCCTCCCGATGGACGGGACGAACGCGGCGGTCGCCGGTGGCGCCTTGGCGGACCTGCCCGAGGTGCTGCACGGCCAGCCCGGTGCGGTCCTGCTCGTGCGCGTCGAGGACGGCGTGGTCCTGTTCGCCAACCCCCTCGCCGAGCAGCTCGCCCCCGGGACCACCCTGCCGTGCCCGGTCGACGAGTGGTCGCGGCGGGCCGGCCTGGAGGGCGAGTCCGGCGACGACATCACCGACCCCGCCAACGGCTCCTCCCCGCTGTCGCGCATCGCGCGCGGCGAGCCCGTCCAGGGCGAGCGCGTCACCGCGGCCCGCTCCTCGGACATGTCCGGAGCCCGCGAGGCCCTGTGGGTCATCGGCCTGCCGCTGTCCGACGCGCCCGTCGACGAGCTGTCCGGGCTCGCGCTGGTGGCCCTGCTGCCGCTGCGCGAGGAGGAGCTGGTCCGGGACGCTCAGGACTCCGCCGAGCGGCTGCACTCGCGCGCCGTCCTGGCCAGCGACCTGTCGTTCACCATCTCCGACCCCACCCAGCCCGACAACCCGCTGGTGTGGGTCAACCCGGCGTTCCAGAAGGTCACCGGCTACGGCAAGGGCGTGCTGGGCCGCAACTGCCGCTTCCTCCAGGGCCCGGACACCGACCCCGCCGCGGTGCAGCGCATCCGGGAGGCCCTCAGGGCCGGGGAGACGGTCACCGAGCTCCTGCTGAACTACCGCAAGGACGGCACCGCGTTCTGGAACGAGGTCGTCATCTCCCCCGTGCACGACGCGCAGGGCCGCGTCACGCACTTCGTGGGGGTCCAGTCCGACGTGACGCTGCGCGTGCAGGCCGAGCGCGAGCGCGACGCCGCGCTGGGGGTGGCCCGCGACGCCAAGCGCCGCCTGGAGTTCCTGTCCTCGGTGACCGACCGGCTCTCGGAGGTCCTCGACCCCGTGGCCGCGCAGGACCTCCTGCCCTCGCTGGTGGTCCCCGACTTCGCCGAGTGGGCGTTCGCGACGATGCTGGACGCGACGGGCCGGACCCGGCACGTCCGCGCCACCCACGCCAGCCCCGAGCGGGCCGCCGACGCCGAGCGCTTCCAGGAGCTGCGCGCCGGGCTGAGCGAGGACTCCATCTCCATGCGGGTGCTGCGCGGCGACCTCGGCCCCACCCTGGTCCGGGTCGGGGACGACGACGTCGAGCGGGGCACCACCACCCGGGAGGTCGCCGACCTGCTGCGGCGCCTGGGCCTGGGCAGCGCCGTGGTGGTGCCGCTGCGGGCCCGCGGCGCGGTCACCGGCTCCCTGACGCTGCTGTCCGGGCCCGACCGGCCGCCGTTCACCGACGACGACCTCGCCACCGCCGCCGACCTCGGCGCCCGCGCGGGCGTCGCGCTGGAGAACGCGCGCCTGTACGCCCAGCAGCGCACCTCCTCGGAGACGTTGCAGCGCAGCCTGCTCACCCCCCCGACGGAGTCCCCCGGCCTGTCGATCGCGACGCGCTACCTGCCGGCCGCCGAGGCGGCGCAGGTCGGCGGGGACTGGTACGACGCCTTCACCCAGCCCGACGGGTCGACCGTCGTCGTCATCGGCGACGTCATGGGCCACGACGTGTCCGCCGCCGCCGCGATGGGGCAGCTGCGGACCCTGGTCCGCGCGCTGGCCTACGACCGGTCCGCGCAGCCGGCCGAGGTGGTCCGCCGCCTCGACGGGGTGCTGGAGGGCCTGGGGCTGTCCACGCTGGCGACCGCGATCGTCCTGCAGTTCGAGGCCGGAGACGGCGCGCGCCGCATCCGCTGGTGCACCGCCGGGCACCTGCCGCCGGTGGTCGCCGAACCCGACGGGTCGGCGCGCCTGCTCGACGGCGACGGCATCGTGCTGGGCCTGGGCTCGGGGCAGCGGCGCGACCAGCAGGAGAGCGTCCTGGAGCCGGGCGCCACGCTGCTGCTGTACACCGACGGTCTCGTGGAGCGGCGCGACCGCGCCATGGACGTCCGGCTCGGGGAGCTGCGCGAGGTCGTGGCCTCCCTGGCCGGCGAGGACGTCGAAGCGGTCTGCGACGAGCTGCTGGGGCGGATGCTGCCCGAGGGCAGCGACGACGACGTGGCCATCGTCGCGGTGCGCGTGGGGGCGGCCGGCGCCGACGCGTGAGCCGGGGCGGGCGCTCGCTCCCGTGTCGTCACTCTGCGTGGTGGGTCATAGTGGATCGAGGTGCTCACGCACCGGCGTCCCGTCCCGCGTGGAGAGGTGCGAGGGTGATCGACCGCACGCGCGAGGAGGAGCGGGTGACCGCCACGCGACGCCTCCTGCGCTCGGCCCCCCACGAGGCCCTCGGCGTCGTCGCCGACCTCGCCGGCCGCCTGCTGCGCGCCACCTCCGCCGAGGTCGCGCTCCTCACCGACGTGCAGCACACCGTCGTCGCCGCCGGGGAGGCCGCCGCCCGCACCGGCAGCACGGTGGAGCGCGCCGCGTCCCTGTGCGACCTCGTCGTGCGCGCCGGCGCCCCCCTGACCGTCCCCGACGCCACCCGCGACGGGCGGGTCCGCGACCTCGCCGTCGTCCGCACCGGCGTCCTCGGCTCCTACCTCGGCGTCCCCCTGGTCGCCGACGACGGCACCGTCGTGGGGTCGCTGTGCGTCCACCAGCACGACGCCCGGGACTGGACGCCGCGCGACACCGACGTCCTGGCCGAGCTCGCCGAGGTCGCCACCGGGCGGCTGGAGGTCGCGGCCCTGACCGAGGAGCACCGCGGTGCGCGGCGCGCCGCGGCGTTCGAGGAGGCCGCCCGCGCGGCCGGGATCGGCACCTGGGACTGGGACGTCACCGACGGCTCGCTCCTGTGGGACGACGTCGTGCTGGACCTGCTCGGCCTGGCCCCCACCACCTCCGGCCGGACCGTGGACGGCTTCCTGTCCGCCGTCCACCCCGACGACCGCGCCCGCGTCGCCGAGGCCGTCGGGCGGTCCGTGCGCGAGGGGCGGCGGTTCGAGGCGGAGTTCCGCGTCGTGCGCCCGGACTCCTCCACCCGCTGGGTCGTCTCCCGCGGCGAGCCCGTGACCGGGGCCGACGGCTCGGTCGCCCGCCTCATCGGCGCCGTCACCGACCTCACCGCGGTGCACGAGGGCGAGGCGCGCCTGGGCGCCGTCCTCGACGCCATGGCCGTCGGCTACCTGACCCTCGACCACGCCTTCCGGTACACCCGCGTCAACTCCCAGGCCGAGCGGGTGCTGGGACGCCCCCGCGCGGAGCTGATCGGGCGGACCGTCTGGGAGGTGTTCCCGCCGCTGGTGGGGACCGAGACCGAGCGGCAGCTGCGGCACGTGGCCCGCACCGGCGAGGAGGTGGCGTTCGACACGCACTTCCCCGCCCCGCTGCGCGGGTCGTACGAGAACCGCGTCGTCCCGCTGCCCGACGGCCTCGGCGTCTACCTGCTCGACATCACCGAGCGCGTCGCCGCGCAGCGCCTGTCCGAGCGCAACCGGGAACGGGCCGAGACCCTCGCGGGGGTCGCGTCGGCGTTCACCGAGACCGCCGACGCCGAGACCGCCCTCGTCGAGGCCGCCCGCAGCCTGGTCCCCCGCCACGGGGACTGGGTCATCGCCTCCGTCTTCGACGAGGGCCAGGGGGACTGGCGCGGCCGGCTGCGCGACGTCGGCGCCGTCCACCGCGACCCCGCCCTCGCCGGGGTGCTGGAGGAGTACCGCACCGTCCGCGCCGGCGCCTGGACCGAGACCTCCGCGGCCCGCGCCGCCCTGCTGGGGGGCACCGGCACGCGCGTGACGCACACCTGGCCGCCGGACCTGGAGCGCCAGCTCGCCCCCGGCCGCGCCCGCGACCTGCTCACCGAGCTGGCCCCCGCCTCCACCCTCGTCCTGCCGCTGCGCGGGCGTGGCCGCACCCGCGGGCTGCTGACCCTGGTCCGCGGGAGGCTGCGGCCCCCGTTCACCGACGAGGACGTCACCGAGCTGGAGGAGCTGACCCGGCAGATCGGGCTGGGCCTGGACAACGGGCGCCTGTACGCCGAGCAGCGCGGGCTCGCCGAGGAGCTCCAGCTCAGCCTCCTGGCCGACCTGCCCGCACCGGACCACCTGCACCTGGTCGCCCGGTACGTCGCCGCCACCGACGGCGCCCAGATCGGCGGCGACTGGTACGACGGGTTCGTCCTGCGCGACGGCAGCACCTGCCTGGTCGTCGGCGACGTCACCGGCCACGACCGCGGCGCGGCCGTCGCGATGGCGCAGGTTCGCAACGTCCTGCGCGGGGTCGCGCACGCCGTGGGGGACTCCCCCGCGCGCGTCCTGCTCGCCCTCGAGCGGGCCATGCGCGACCTCGCCGTCGACACCCTGGGCACGGCCGTGCTCGCCCGGGTCGAGCCGGGCCCGCCGGGCGCCGCGGCCGGGCGCCGGGTGCTGCGCTGGTCCAGCGCGGGGCACCTGCCGCCGCTGCTGCTGCACGCCGACGGGCGCGCGGAGCTGCTGGACCGCGAGCCCGACCTGCTGCTGGGGCTGGGCACCGGCCTGGACCGCCACGACCACACCACCGACCTGGAGGCCGGCGACACCCTGGTCCTGTGCACCGACGGCCTCGTCGAACGGCGCGGCGAGGACCTCGACGTGGGGCTGGAACGGCTGCGCCGGCACGTCGCCGACCTCGCCGGCCGCACCCCCGACGAGCTGTGCGACGCGCTGGTGGAGCGGCTGGCCGACGGGCGCGAGGACGACGTGGCGCTGCTGGTGCTGCAGGTGCTGCCCGGGGACCGCCCCCGGCCGCCCGGGAGCCCGGTGCCGCTCAGGCCGTGAGGTCGCACCAGACGGTCTTGCCGCGCCCGCTCGCGCGGACCCCCCAGTCGCTGCAGACCGCCGCGACCAGCGCGACCCCGCGGCCCGACTCCGCCGCGCTGTCGGCGACGTTGTGCCGCGGCGGCTGCGGGCTGCCGTCGCTGACCTCCAGCCGCAGCACCCCGCAGCGGCAGGCGACGTGCGCGTGCACCGGGGGGCGGCCGTGCTCGACGGCGTTCACGATGAGCTCGGACACCGCCAGCAGCGCCCGCTCCAGCACGTCCCCGCCGTGGTCGGGGCAGATCCGCGACCGCACGAACTCACGGGCCCGCCGGCCGGCGCTGAGGTCGGCGGGCAGGTCCAGACCGGCTTCGGGAGTCACCGTGCACACCACCCCATGGTGCTGCTGCGACGTCCGGGGCGCGTCTGGTAGAAGGCGCAACCACCGGTGCTGCGGGCCGCGGGGGTCCGGGTTACCGTTCCTGACGGCGCGATGGAGCGTCCCACCCGTCAGTCAACTCCCCCCAGGAGACGTCGTGCCCACCACCGTCAAGGCGTACGCCGCCACGTCCGCGACCGAGCCGCTGACCCCGTTCGAGGTCGAGCGCCGCGACGTCGGGCCCAAGGACGTCAAGATCGACATCAAGTTCGCCGGGATCTGCCACTCCGACATCCACACCGCCCGCAGCGAGTGGGGCCCGGCCACCTACCCCGTCGTCGTCGGTCACGAGATCGCCGGGATCGTCGCCGAGGTCGGCTCCGAGGTCACCAAGTACTCCGTCGGCGACCGCGTCGGCGTCGGCTGCATGGTCGACTCCTGCGGGGAGTGCAAGAACTGCCTCGCCGGTGACGAGCAGTTCTGCCTGAAGGGCAACGTCGGGACCTACAACAGCGTCGGCAAGGACGGCAAGCCCACCCACGGCGGGTACTCCCAGCAGATCGTCGTCACCGAGGGCTTCGTGTGCGGCATCCCCGAGGGCATCGACCTCGACGTCGCCGCGCCGCTGCTGTGCGCCGGGATCACGACGTACTCCCCGCTGAAGCAGTGGGGCGCCGGCCCCGGCAAGAAGGTCGCCGTCGTCGGCCTCGGCGGCCTCGGCCACATGGCCGTCAAGATCGCCCACGCGCTGGGCGCCGAGGTGACCGTGCTGTCGCAGTCCCTGAAGAAGCAGGAGGACGGGCTGCGCCTGGGCGCCGACCACTACCACGCGACCTCCGACCCGGAGACGTTCACCGCCCTGCGCGGTCGGTTCGACCTCATCATCAACACCGTCAGCGCCATGCTGGACTTCGACGCCTACCTGTCGCTGCTGGACGTGCACGGCGCCCTCGTGAACGTCGGGCTGCCCGAGAAGCCGCTGTCCCTGCAGATGTTCTCCGTCGTCATGGGCAACAAGAGCTTCGCCGGGTCGAACATCGGCGGGATCCGCGAGACCCAGGAGATGCTCGACTTCTGCGCCGAGCACGGCATCGGGTCCGACGTCGAGGTCATCGCCGCCGACCAGGTGAACGAGGCCTACGAGCGGGTCCTCGCCTCCGACGTGCGGTACCGCTTCGTGATCGACACCTCCACCCTCTGACACCCGGTCCCGCCCGGCGGGGGAACCCCCGCCGGGCGGCACCCCCGGGCCGGACGTCACGTGCCTGAAACACCGGCCACCTACGCTGCGTGCGCACCCGCCCACCAGCCCTGGAGCGCCGATGCCACGCTTCACCGACGACGAGCAGCGCACCCTGGCCTTCGCGCGCGCCTGGTACCGCGACCACCGCGGCGCCCTCGCCGCCTCGACCATCGCCGACGCCCTGGGCCTGCCCTGCAGCGCGGTCTCCGAGGCCGCCGGCGTCCTGGCCGCCGCCGGGGCGGTGCGCACCCACCACTCGGCCCACCCGCACGACGGGCACCGCGACGCCCTCTTCCTCGACGCCCCGCCGCCGCTGCGGCGCGTGGTCGACCTCACCGCGGCCGAGCCCTTCGCCGCCGTGCGGCACCGCGCCTGACCCCGCCCCGGTCGCCGCGGCGGGGAGGATGACGGCGTGACCGAGATCCTGATCGTCCCCGTCGGGAGCTCCCCGGACCCCGCGCCGCTGCGCGACCTGGCGACCGTCCACGTCGTCGGCCCCACCGACCCGCACCTGCCCGCCGCGCTCGCCCGCGCCGACGGGCTCGTCGTCTGGGACGGCATGCACGACGGCGTCGCGGACGCCTGGGCCGCCGCCGCGCCCCGCCGGCTGCGCTGGGTGCACACCTCCAGCGCCGGACCGGACCGGCTGCTGTTCCCCGCCCTGCGCGCCCACCCGAGCACCCTCACCTGCAGCCGCGGGGTCCTCGACGGCGACATCGCCGAGTACGTCCTGGCCTGCGTCCTGGCGTTCCTCAAGGACCTGCCCACCACCGTCCGCCTCCAGGACCGGCACCACTGGCAGCACCGCGTCACCCGCAGCCTCGCCGGCCGCCGCGTCCTCGTCGTCGGCGCCGGGTCCATCGGCACCCGGGTCGCGCGGGTGTTCACCGCCCTCGGCGCCCCCGTCGACGGCGTCGTCCGCACCGCCCGGCCCGCGGCCCCGCCGTTCGGCGCGCTGCACGGCCCGCAGGACCTGCCCGCGGTCGTCGCCGACCACGACGTCGTCGTCGTCACCGCCCCCCTGTCCCCGGCGACCCGGGGCCTGGTCGGCGCGGACGTCGTCGCCGCGATGCGCCCCGGCACGATCGTCGTCAACGTCGGCCGCGGCCCCGTCGTCGACGAGGACGCCCTGCGGCGCGCACTCACCGGCGGCCGGCTGGGCGGGGTCGCGCTGGACGTGTGGGACCGCGAGCCGCTGCCCGCGGACAGCCCCTGGTGGGACACCCCCGGCGCGATCGTCTCCCCGCACCTGGCCGGGGACGCCGAGGGCTTCACCCGCCGCCTGCAGGACCTGCTGCGCGAGCAGGTGCGGCGCTTCACCGCCGGCGAGGAGCTGCTGCACGTCGTCGACGAGGAGCACGGGTACGCCACGACCCCTACGGTGACGACGTGAGCGAAACCATCCGTCGCGTCGTCGTCGTCCTCAACCCCAACAGCACCGGTGACGGACCGTCGAACGCGCGCCGGCTGCGCGACGAGCTCCAGGGGGTGGTCGACGTGGAGCTCGTCGAGACCGAGCGCGCCGGGCACGCCGAGGAGATCGCCCGCGACGCCGTCCGCGAGCAGGACGGCACGCTGGTCGTGTCCGCCAGCGGCGACGGCGGCTACCACGAGGTCGTCAACGGCGTCGTCAGCGGCGGGCGCGGGCTGGCGGCCGTCCTGCCGTCGGGGAACGCCAACGACCACGCGACCGCCACGCAGGACCGCCCGCTGGCCGAGGCGATCCGCGACGTCGCCACCGGGGGCCGGGTCACGCCGATGGACCTGCTGGAGGTCTCCGGGGCCGGGCGCACCCGCGTCGCCCACTCCTACGTCGGCATCGGCATCACGCCCGTCGCGGCGGCGGCGCTGAACGAGCACGACCTCGACGCGGTGAAGGAGTCGATGCTGGTGGTCCGCGCGTTCTGGCGGTACCGGCCGCTGACCATCACCCACGACGGGGACGACATCCGCCTCGACAGCCTGCTGTTCGCCAACATCGACCGGATGGCGAAGTACGCCCAGCTCGCCGAGGACTCCGCCACCGACGACGGCCGCTACGAGACGCTGCTCATCCCGCACCGCGGGAAGCTGCGGCTGCTGGCCGAGTTCACCCGCGTCCTGCGCGGCGCGCACCCGGTCCGGTCGCGCTCGGAACCGTACGAGTTCCGCACGCACACCCCGACGCCGCTGCAGCTCGACGGGGAGGTGTTCCAGGTCGACGCGGGCTCGTCGCTGACGGTGCGCTGCCTACCGCTGGCCCTGCGGACGGTCCTCTGACAGCGCGGCCCGCGTCTGGTCCAGCAGGTCCCGCGCCCGGGCCAGGGTGCCGGCCAGCTCCTGCGGGGTGGACCCGGTGGCGGCGAACAGCGCCGCGCACCGGCCGGCGAACCCCGCCGGGGCCCGCGGCAGCCGCGCCGTCGCCGCCACCGCGCCCTTCTCGTTGAGCACCCAGCGGCCCGCGTCGGCGTGCAGGGCGTGCACGCACAGCAGCAGGGCGCGGAACAGGCAGCCCGCGACGTACGCGCCGTCCCCGCGCGGCGCGGCCTTCGCGGCGCCGCCGAGCAGGAACTCCGCCTCCCACAACCGGTCCACGACGGCGGCCCGCAGCGCCGGCGGGAACCCCGCCGGCCGGGTCCGGCCCAGCTCGCCCGTGGGGTCGGCCAGCACGACGGCGTGGAAGAGCTCCCCGGCGTAGGTGGTGCCCGGGAACCCCAGCGGGTGCCCGGCCTGGTGGTGCCACTCGAACCGCCCCGCGCGCGCGTCGTCGCAGCTACGCCGCACCCGGTCCAGGTCGCGGTGGATCCAGTCCACGGCCCTCCCGCCGATCCGCGTCCACGCCCCGCCGTCCACCCACGGCCCCCACCCGCCGGGCGCGGTCACCGCGGCCGGGACCTCGGACAGCTCGTCGGCGAGCGCCTGCAGCGCGGCGACGTCCAGCGGCGGCCGGTAGTACAGGCCCAGGTCGACGTCGGAGCCCGGGGAGTGCTCCCCGCGGGCGCGGCTGCCGCCGAGGGTCACGGCGACGACCCCGGGGACCTCGACGAGCCGGGCGGCGATCGCGGACGGTTCCACACCGGCGAGGCTGCGCCCGGCCCCCACCCCCCGTCCAGCCCTTTCCCGGCGGCCGGGCGGGGGCCGGGTCAGCGCTCGGCGCCGACGGTGCCGCGGCGGGCGCGCTTGACGGCGTACATCCGGGCGTCGGCGGCGGCCAGCAGCGCCTCGACGACCTCGGGGACGGGGTCGCCGCCGGGGGGCAGCGCGGCCAGCAGCCGCCGCGGGTCCTCCCGCACGGCGCCGACGCTGGCCGAGGCGCGCAGCGGGGCACCGGCCACGACGAACGGCTCGCCGAAGGCGTCCCGCAACCGGCCGGCGACGCCGTCGGCGTCCGCGCCGGGGTCGGTGACGAGGACGGCGAACTCGTCGCCGCCCCAGCGGGCCGCGCAGTCGACCTCCCGCACGCAGGTGCGCAGGCGGACGGCGACCCCGCGCAGCAGGTCGTCGCCCGCGGCGTGGCCCAGGGTGTCGTTGACGGCCTTGAACCCGTCGAGGTCGACGAAGGCGACGACCACGGGCGACCCGGTCTCCAGGCCGCGGCGGACGGCGTCGGCGATCCGGTCGGCGAACCGGCGGCGGTTCTCCAGACCGGTCAGGGGGTCGACGTGCGCCACGGCGTCGAGCAGCCGGCGCTGGCGCTCGGCCGTCGCGAGCAGCCGGCGGTGGTCGTCGAGGGCCAGGAACTGCCGCCCCATGACGAGGACGGCCATGAGCAGCAGCGCCACCAGCACGAGCCGGTCGGTGGTCCCCCACAACCGCGCGGCGCCCAGGGCCGTGGCCGGCAGCATCGCCGCGTACGGCACCAGCCAGCCCCACGAGCCCGGCGACGGCGCCCGCTGCCGGCGGGTGGTGACGCGGCGGTAGCGGGCGCCGATGGCGAACACGCCGAACGCGACGACCCAGCCGAAGTCCGCGACCCCGCCGGTCTGGAACCCCTCGACGGCCAGGACGCCGTAGAAGTACGTCGCGTCGGCCACGGACATCGCGCCGGCCGCCAGGACGCACAGGACCCCGACGCCGGTGACGCCCAGGCGGGCCAGCTGCACGATCGCGGCGGTCAGGTACACGACGTCCAGGACGGGGTAGGTCAGCGGCAGGACCAGCTCGGCGGCGGGGGACCCGGAGACCCGGACGGCGTGGCCGAGGGAGACGACCCACAGGACGGTGAACAGCGACGTGCCGAGCAGCAGGCCGTCCAGGAGCGCGCCGACGCCGAGGTGGGAGCGGCCGCGGTCCCACAGGTGCGCCGACATCGAGACCACGGCCAGCACCGAGTAGGCGAAGAACGGGCCGTCGGCCAGGGTGGTGGCGCTGGCGTCGAGGTCCAGGACGTCCTGGGTGACGTAGAGGAGCTGCCCGGCACCCCAGCTGGCGCACGCCAGCGCCAGCAGCAGGCAGCTGCGGCGCGACCACCCCGCCGGCACGGTCCGCCACCCCGTCCGGGCCAGCGCGACGGCGGCCGCGAAGGCGGCGACGGCCTCGGCGAGACCGACGACCAGCAGCGCGGGCGTGGTCCCCCGGCCCAGGACGGCCTGGGCGACGGCGAGGGCGACGACGGCGAGCGCGAGGACGCCGAAGTCCGCGCCGAGCCGGCCCGAGGCGCTCAGCGCGGCCCGTCCGTCGCTCGACCCGGTTCGCACGTCATCCTGATCGTCGTCGCGGCGACCGTCCTGGACGGTCCTCCACCCGTCGGCCCACCGCTGTCACCCGTCCGGAACAACGGGGGCGGGCCGCCGGTCAGTCCTGCGGGACGTCACCCGCCGACGGCGGCCGCATCAGCCCCAGCAGCGGCGCGGTGAGCAGCCGCTGCCGCACCAGCGCGGCCGTCACGAGCAGCACCACGAGGGCGAGGAACCCCAGGGGCCAGGAGTTCAGCGCGAACGACGCCGCGAGCAGCGCGAGGACGACGACGACGGGCACCGCCAGCGGCAGCCGGTTGTACCAGCGCGGTTGCAGCACGGCCGCGGCGTACCACCAGGCGACGGCCGCGACCCGCTCGTCGGGGTGCCGGCGGCCCTGCCGGGCCAGCGCGACGGCGTCCTGACGGTCCTCGCGGGGCAGCGTGTGGAACGCCCGCAGCGCCGTCGCCCGGCGCTGGGGGGTCATCTCCGGGCCCACGACCGCGCTCATCGTCCTGCTCCCTGGTCGTTCCGTCGCCCACCGGTGGGAGGGGGCCCGGTCAGGGTACGCGACGGGGGGTGCGGGGCCCGGCGCTGGCGGTGGGCCCGCCGGGCTGCTACCTGGTGGGTCGTGACCGAGCCGCGACTGCCCTTCGAGGGGCCCCACGCCGTCGTCGAGACCGGCCCCGGCTGGTGGCCGCTCATCACGCGCCTGCACGAGTCCCTGCGGGCGATCGACCCCGATTACACGGTGGCCGCGGTCAAGGAGAAGTTCGGCGGCCTGCGCTACCACGCCGACTTCACCGTCGCCGTGGGCGGGGCGGAGTACGAGCGCGCCGCGGCGCTGGTCCGCGACGCCGAGGACGAGTCCTTCCGCGTCTGCGAGGTCTGCGGCCGGCCCGGTGCGCCCGACGGGTCGGCGCCCTGGGTCCAGACGCTGTGCCCCGAGCACCGCGGCTGAGCCGCGCGGCCGGTCCGCTCGGTGACGTGCGGCTCCCGCCCGGCTCCCCGACGGTGGCGGGCGTCCCGGGCCGTCGGGGAGCCGTCCCCGGGGAGGACTGGGAGGCTGCCCGGATGGTGCGAGGGTCGAGAGCCGCGTGGTCGGGTCTGCGCTGCGCCGCGGGAGCACTCGTGGCGGGAGTCCTCGTCACGGGGTGCCAGTGGCCGCGGGACGCCGACGGGACCGCGGACCGGGTGCGCGGCGGCACCCTGCGCGTGGGGATCGTCGAGGCGGAACCGTGGGCCGCGTCCACCGGCCCGCAGCCGCGGGGCGTGGAGGTGCGCCTGGTGGAGGAGCTCGCCGCCCGGGTGGACGCGGAGGTCGCGTGGGCACCCGGCGCCACCGCCGAGCTGGTGTCCGGCCTGCACGACGGGGCGCTGGACCTGGTCGTCGGGGGCCTGACCGCGCAGGACCCGTGGACGACGGAGGTGACGTTCACCCGGCCCTACGTCACCACCCGGTCCGTCGTGGCCGTGCCGGAGGGTGAGCCCGTCCCGGAGGACGTCGAGGGCCGTACCGTGCGGCTGGAGGCGGACCCGCAGGTCGAGGGCCTGCTGCGCGCCGCGGGCGCCGAGCCGCAGGTCGTGCCCGACGCGGGCGGGGGCACCGGTCCGGTGGCCGTGGAGGACTGGGAGCTGGACCTGCACCAGCTGGAGGCGACCGGGGTGGAGCTGCAGTCCGCCGAGCACGTCTGGGCGGTGCGGTCCGGGGAGAGCGGCTGGCAGGTGGAGGTCGAGCGCTTCCTGCTGGGCCTGGAGCCCACCCACGTGCAACGGCTGCTGGACGAGGAGAGCGCGTGAGGGTCTACGCCGAGCACGAGATGCCGCCCGAGGTGGAGCGGCTGTACCGGCGGGCGGTGCGGCTGGAGCGGTGGACCCTGGCCTACCTGGTCAGCGCCGTCGCGCTGATGGGCCTGGTGCTCGGCCAGTCGCAGGCCATGAAGGCCGCCTGGGTGGAGGACCTGCTCAGCCTGCTGCCGGCGATCGCCTTCCTCGTGGCCTCCCGCTTCCGGGAACGCCGAGCCAGCCAGCGCTTCCCCTACGGCTTCCACCGGGTGGTCAGCGCCGCCTACCTCATCGCCTCCTTCGCCCTGCTGGTGATGGGCGTGCTGCTCTTCGCGGACTCCGCCCACCGGCTGGTCACCCGGGAACGGCCCTCCATCGGGCTCGTCGAGGTCCTCGGGTTCCAGCTGTGGCTGGGCTGGCCGATGATCGCCGCCCTGGTCTGGAGCGCGGTGCCGGCGGTCGTCCTGGGCCGGATGAAGCTGCCGATGGCGTCGAAGCTGCACGACAAGGTCCTCTACGCCGACGCGGAGATGAACCGCGCGGACTGGCTCACGGCGGTGGCCGCGATCGTCGGCGTCCTCGGCATCGGAGCCGGGTTGTGGTGGGCCGACGCGGTGGCCGCGATCGTCATCTCCCTGGACATCGCCCGCGACGGCCTGCGCAACGTCAAGGCCGCCTTCGCCGACCTCATCGACCGCGTCCCCACCAGCCCCGGCACCCAGGAGCCGCTGGAACTCATCGCGACGGTGGAGCAGCACGTCCGGTCCCTGGCCTGGGTGCAGGACGCCGAGGTCCGCCTGCGCGAGCACGGCCACCTCGTCACCGGGGAGGTCTACGTCGTGCCGGGGGGAGCGGGGACGCCGCTCCCCCACCTGGTGCAGGACGCGATGGACGACCTGCAGCGGCTCGACTGGCGCCTGCGGGAGGTCGCCGTGGTGCTCCTGCCCGCGCTGCACGGCCAGGGCGGGTCGACGCCGCGGCCGGAGGACCGCTGAGTGCCCGGACCCACCGGGCGCCCCGCCCCCGGCGACGGGGACGCCGGCCACCCCTGGTTGCTCGACCGCGGCGAGCGCGGCAACGACGCCACCGCCCTGCCCGCCTGGAGCGACGGCGACCTGGTCCGGCCCCTCGTGGACGGCGTGGCGTACTTCCGCGCCGTGGCCGCCGCGCTGGAGGGCGCCGGGGAGGGTGACGCGGTGTTCTTCGCCGGCTGGCAGGGCGACCCCGACGAGCTGCTGACCGACGACGGGCCGACGATCGCCGAGGCGCTGTCGGCGGCCGCCCGGCGCGGGGCGCTGGTGAAGGGCCTGGTGTGGCGCTCGCCGTGGGACGTCCTGAGGGCCCTCCCGGAGCGCAACCGCCACCTCGCCCAGGGCGTCGAGGGCCCGGGTGCGGAGGTCGTGCTGGACCAGCGGGTGCGCACCCTGGGCAGCCACCACCAGAAGTTCCTCCTGGTGCGCCACGGCTCCCGCCCCGACGACGACGTCGCCTTCGTGGGCAGCGTGGACTTCGGCCACTCCCGCCGCGACGACGCCGCGCACCGCGGGGACGCCCAGACGATGGCGTTCGGTCGCCGGTACGGCGACCGCCCGTCCTGGCACGACGTGAGCGTGGAGGTCCGCGGTCCGGCGGTGCGGGACGTGGAGACGGTGTTCCGGGAGCGGTGGGAGGACCGCGCGCCGCTGTCCCTGCTGCCGTGGCAGCTCGTGCCCGACCTCGCCCGCCGCCTGCTGCGGCGCCCGCCGGGCCTGCCGCCGCAGCTCCCGGCGCCGGGTCCGGCCGGTTCCTGCGCGGTGCAGCTGCTGCGCACCTACCCGCACCGCCACCCCCGGTACCCGTTCGCGCCGCACGGGGAGCGCAGCACCGCCCGCGGGCACGCCCGGGCCCTGCGCCGCGCGCGGCGGCTGGTGTACGTGGAGGAGCAGTTCCTGTGGTCGGAGCAGGTGGCGGAGGCCTTCGCCGCGCCGCTGCGGGAGAACCCGGACCTGCACCTGGTCGTGCTGCTGCCGCGGGAGCCGAAGCGCGGCGGGCCGCTGGCCGGGCCGTCGCTGCTGCTGGGCCAGGTCCGCGCGCTGCGGGCGCTGCGCGCGGCCGGGGGTGCGCGGGTGCACGTCTTCGACGTGGAGAACCACGCCGGGGAGCCGGTGTACGTGCACTCCAAGGTCACCGTCGTCGACGACGTGTGGGCCTGCGTGCGCAGCGCCAACCTGAACCGCCGGTCGTGGACCCACGACTCCGAGCTGTCGGCCGCCGTCCTCGACGGCGAGCGGGACCTGCGCGAGCCGGCCGACCCGGCGGGGCTGGGCGACGGGGCGCGCCGCTTCGCGCGGGACCTGCGGCTGCGGCTGCTGCGCGAGCACCTCGACCGGGAGGAGGGTGAGGACGCGGACCTGCTCGACCCGGGCGACGCGGTCGCGGCGCTGGAGCGCAGCGCCGCCGCGCTGGACGCCTGGCACGACGCCGGCCGCCGCGGTCCCCGTCCCCGCGGGCGGCTGCGGGTCCACCGCGATCCCGTGCTGCGGTGGTGGCAGCGGGCGTTCGCGGTGCCGCTGCACCGGCACGTCCTCGACCAGGGCGAGCGCTGACGCCCGCCGCGGACGGCTACCCCCGGGGTTCGCCGCCCTCCTCGCCGTCCCAGTCGGCGTACCGGGCGGCGGCGACGTGGTCGCCCTCGACGGCTCGGCGCTCGAACAGCGCCGCCAGCACCTCCTCGCGGTGGGCGGCCAGGGACTCCCAGACCCGGCCGTCGGGGCCGATGGCGGCCAGGTGCATGAGGCCGTGCCAGTCCTCGTGCTCGGCGGCGGCCTCCTCGTACTGCAGGCTCATCCGGCCGCGGTCGGACTCGGCGCGCAGCACGGCCCGCCACGTCGCGGTGTCGCGCGCGACCAGCCCGCGGAAGACCGCCATGTCGTCGTCCGTGTCACCGCTCACCCGTGGATTGAAGCCCACCGCGCGGGCCCGGGAGCGGAGGGCATGGGATTCGAACCCATGAGGAAGGAATGGGTACCTCCCTAGCGGTTTTCAAGACCGCCGCCTTCAACCACTCGGCCAGCCCTCCCGGCCGGACCAGCATACGGACCGGGGCGGTCCGGACCCGCCCGGTCGGGACGACCGCCCCCGCGCCGACCGGGGGCGTCCGCTCCGGTCCGGGTCGGTGTAGCGTCGGGCGACCCCTCGTCCCCGATCACCGAGCGAGTTCCCGTTGGCCGAAGCCCTGCGCTGCGTCGTCGTCCTGCCCACGTACGACGAGGCCGACAACATCACGGGGATGCTCGACCGGGTCCTGGCCTCCCCCGTCGCCCCCGACGTCCTGGTCGTCGACGACTCCTCCCCCGACGGCACGGGCGCGCTGGTGGAGCAGGTCGCGGCGCGGTACCCGGCCGGGCGGGTGCGGCTGCTGACGCGGACCACGAAGGACGGCCTGGGGGCCGCCTACCGGGCCGGTTTCGCGCACGCCCTGGCCACCGGGGACCACGACGTGGTCGTGCAGATGGACGCCGACGGGTCGCACCCCGTGGAGGCGCTGGAGCGGATGCTGGCCGAGCTGGCGGACGGCGCGGACCTCGTCCTGGGCGCGCGGTACGTGCCCGGCGGCGCCCTGGACGACGCGTGGCCGTGGTACCGCAAGGCGCTGTCGCGCGGCGCGAACGTCTACGCGCGGGTGCTGCTGCGGGCGCCGGTGGCGGACCTGACGGGCGGTTTCAAGGCGTGGCGCGCCGACCTGCTGCGCCGCATCGACTTCTCGGGGCTGACGGCCGCCGGGTACGCGTTCCAGATCCAGACGACGCTGGCGGCGCTGCAGCGGGGCGCGACGGTGCGGGAGGTGCCGATCCTGTTCACCGAGCGGGCCCACGGCACGTCGAAGATGTCGAAGGAGATCATCGGCGAGGCGATGCTGGCCGTGGTGCGCATGCGCCGCCACGGCCCCACCGGCCGCCGCTGACGTCCCCCGCTCAGGAGGCGGGCGGAGCGCCGTTCACCATCCAGTCCACCCCGAACCGGTCGGTGAGGGCGCCGTACTCGTCGCCCCACACCTGCCGCTCCATCGGGGTGGTGACCTTCCCGCCCTCGGCGAGGCCGTCGAACCAGGCGCGCAGCTGCGTGGCGTCGTCGCTGGTCAGGCAGAGGGCGACGTTGCCGTCGGAGCCCGCCGCCATCCCGGGCATGGCGTCGGAGACCATGAGCGTGAAGCCGGCGGGGGTGTCGAGCTGGCCGTGCATGACGGCGTCGGGGTCGACGCCCTCGCCGCCGCCGAACTCCGCGAAGGTGGAGATGCTCACCTCCCCGCCGAGGACGGACCGGTAGAAGGCGAGCGCCTCGCGGGCGGTGCCGGCGAGGCAGACGTAAGGGCTCAGGGACGGGGCCACGGGGAACCTCCTGGGGACGGGCCGCCCGGCGGGTCCGGGCGCACACCCCCGTGACCGGCGGGCGGGCCGGGAGTCATCGGTGCCGTGTCGCAGGACGTCGGTGACGGTCCCGGCTCACGACGCCGGTGACGCCGCAGCCGTCCCGGTGGTGACGCTCCCCGGCCCCCGGCACCGCCTCCGGGCGCTCCTCGGTCCACCGCGCAGCGCGCACCTCACCCCGGCGCCGGTCGACACGGGCAGGACGAGCGCGCGGCGGTGGAGGGGCACGGCCTGCGCGAGCAGCACCACTGGCGTCGTCAGCAGGCCGCCCGCGCTGCCCCGACGTCACGGTCACGGACGTCGCGGTCATGCCGATGTCCGGGCGCGAGACGAGAGCAGGGCGATCATCCGCCCAAGCCCTCCATCCCCAGCGGCACGGTGTGGTGGTCTCGGGGATGGTCCGTGCAAACACCTGGAAGCACCTCACCCTCCTAGGAGACTCGCCAGGTGATCAGGACTCAGGTGCCGCGACCATGACCAGTCGCAGCGTGAACGGGCCGCAGATCACTGGTCATTCGCCGCTGCGCACCCGGCCCGCACTACGTGCTCGCCTCGCCCTGTCAGCGGTCGTGGCCTTGATCCTGGTGGGCGCTGCTCTCGCGGTGCGCGACGAGCCCGCCGCGGCACCACCGTCTGCCGCCGACGAACTGGCCCAGGGCGTCGCGCAGCGAGTCGTCGACGACGTGCAGGACTACGTCCAGACCGGGCGCATCCCCGGAGAGCTCGATCCGGACGGCGCAGCAGCGACGCCCCTCCGCGTCAACGACATCCAAGACTGGCTGCAGGACCCGCCGGCCACGTACTGGACGGGCCGATCCAGGGAGTCGTGGCGGGTACTCAGCAGCGACGTCCCGACTACTGGTGGGTCGACCCCACCGGCGGAGGCCACCCTCGTCCTGGCCGTCTACCTGCTCTCCCAGGACACCAGCTTCGTCAACAGCTCAGAGTGGGGCCGCACCTGCTTGCAACTGCACGTCGAGCCTGCGGCCTACGTCGTTCAGCAACAGCGGGTGGTGTGCGCTGACGACGTCCCAGAAGAGGGGCTGCCGCACTACTGACTCGAACACCTCGACTTCACGGTCATCCCGCGGTGCGCGGGCGCACGGTCATCCCGCGCTGCGCGCGCAGCGCACGGTCATCCCGCGCTGCGCGCGAAGCGCACGGTCATCCCGCGGTGCGCGGGCGCACGGTCATCCCGCTGACCAGGACGTCGACGATCTCGCGCTCTTGTCGATCCCAGGATGTTCTTCAACGCGGCAACGCATCGACGATCCGCTATTTTGAGGACGTGCCCGTCATCGAGTCCGCTGCTGAGCTGCTGCGCGAGGCGCGCCGTCGCGCCGGACTCACCCAGGCCCAGCTGGGACAGCGCGCCGGAGTGACCCAAAGCGTGATCAGCGCCTACGAGTCCGGGCAGCGTCAGCCCTCCCTACCCACCCTGCTGCACCTGCTGCACGCCAGCGGCCACCAGCTCGACGCTTCGTTGATCGCCGCCGACTCCCCGCCCACCGCTCCGCTGTCCGGACCCCTGGGACAGCGCCTGCACCGGCACCGGCGCAAGGTCAAGACGATCGCCGCGACCCACGGCGTGCAGCACGTGCGCGTCTTCGGCAGCACCGCCCGCGGCAGCGAACGCGCCGACTCCGACGTCGACCTGCTCGTCGACCTCCCGCCCGGAACCGGCCTGTTCGCCCTGGGACGCCTGCGGCGCGAACTCGAAGACCTCCTCGGCGCACCCGTGGACCTGGTCCCCGAGGACGGGCTCAAGCCCGAGGTGCGGGCGAACGTCGAAGCGGACCTGGTGACGTTGTGAGCACCACGAGAACCGGGACGCAGGAGGCGAGGCCCACGTGAGCCGGCACACCCGCCAACGCCTCCTGGACGTGCGGGCGGCCCTGGACGCCATCGACGCCCACACCCGCCTTGGCGACCTGTCCGACGGTCTGGTCTTCGATGCTGTCCGGGTGCGTCTGATCGAGATCGGTGAGGCCGTCAAGGCCGTCCCGGAGGAGGTGCTGGCCGGTGAGCCGGACCTGCCGTGGTCGGAGATCGCCCGCATGCGCGACCACCTCGCCCACCGCTACTTCGACACCACGCACTCCATCGTCGCCGCCACCGTCACCCAGGACCTGCCCGAACTCCGGCGCGCCGTTCACCGCCTGTTGGAGACGATTCAGGACTGACTCGCGAACGCAGGGACATGCCGATGTCCGCCCCTACCGAAGTGTCGGTCCGCCGCGGTAGGAACGGGCATGGGCTACCGCGACACCTTCATCTCCGTGGCCGCGGACTGCCGGGCGAGCACCGGCGAGACACCACCTGAACGCGGCGGCGGGCCCACCGTGGCCGGTCTGCAGCACGCGATGCTCACCGCGCGCCCGGGTCACTACACCCAGGAGGACGTGCTGCTGGCCTCCTCGCCTCGGTTCCGGATCCGCGCAGACGTCGACGCCTCGGAGGACCTGCCCCCTGAGGAGCTGCAGCGGGTGTCCGAGGAGTACTTCACCCAGCCGCGCGCCTGCCTACGCGCCTCTCCGCTGGGCAAGACCCACGGCTGGGGCCTGCACTACGACGACCAGGGCCGCATCACCGCCCACCCCGTGGACTCAGAGGAGTACGCCCGCCTGAGCCGGGATGCCTCCCTGATCCAGCTGAAGGCGATGCGCTCACGACGCGCCAGGTGAACCAGCCCCCACCCCCACCGGCACCTCCACCGCGGCAACGCAGGACAGGACGATCGTGAACCAGCACATCCAGGACCGTCGCCCACCCCGCTGGCTGATCCAGCACATCGCCAACCCCCTGGTACGGCGCCTGGCACCGACCCGGTTCGGCTCCCGGTTGCCGGTGGCGGTGCTGACGGTCACCGGTCGGCGCACCGGTCGGCGCTTCGACGTGCCGGTCGGGGTGCACGAGGTCGCCGGGCAACGGCTGGTGTTCACCGACGCGCCGTGGCGGTCGAACTTCCGTGGCGGGGCGGCGGCAGAGCTGCTCAGTGCGGGGCGGCGCAGCGCAGTGCAGGTGCACCTGGTGGAGACCCCCGCCGAGGTGGGCGCCCTCTTCCGTGCTGCCTTCGCGGCGGGTATCACCCCGGCGCAGATCGCCATGGCCATCCCTGCCGGGCACGACCCCGACGATGAGGAGCTCGCCGCACAACGCAGCGTGCTGGTGCTGGCCTGAGTTCGAAGCGCTGTGGACCTCACGGTCATCCCGCGAGCCTGGACGCCTCAGCTGAGGGCACCTGGGGGTCCTCGCAGCGATGCGCCAGGTGCGACTACGCGAGGGCGGGACCGGTCGGCACCCAGTAGCGCAGCATCGGTCCCCGCTGGTCCTGGAACAGGCCCCCGTTGGCTTCGATCGTCTTGCGCGAGGCGGTGTTGTCCACGTCGCAGGTCACCAACGCGCACTCGATGCCCAGGGCTGCCGCGACCGGCAGCGCAGCGGCGAGGATGGCGGTGGCATGCCCACGCCGGCGGGCGCGTGGAACGACGTAGTAGCCGATGTGCCCACCGAAGTCGCGCAGGAACGGGGTCAGACGGTGCCGGATCTGCACCCGCCCCAGGTATTGATCTCCCTGCACCCACCACAGGTTGGTGGAGGGCACGAACCCGTCCGGGCGCGGTGAGCCGTCACGGGCGTCGTCGATCAGCTCATCCACCCACGCGGTGAAGGCGTCGTCGTCGCGGTCGGCGGCGCCGGCGTAGATGGATTTCTCCTCCCAGCCCGGCTCCGCCGCAGCTGCTCGCAGCGAGGCCGCGACACCGACTCGGGGGTTGGTCAGGTTCGCCACGCCGAGACCCTACGGGCCACTCGGCGGTCACCGGAGCGCCCCGAGGTACGCGCGGCCAAACCGTGGGTGGGCGTCCGACGTGCGGGTCAGCACGCTCCTGGTGGCGGTTCCTCAGGCTGCGGTCTCCAGCTTCGTCCCGCTGTGGTTCCTGCTCCGGTCCTCCTGACCGGACCCGGTCCCAGCTCGACGTACGTGGTCGTTCACCTGCACGCGGTCATGGCGCCGCCCGCGCGCTCGGTGACCTCGCGATTCTGTCGAAGACCCAGCGGTCTCGAGCACCACGATCGGAGCGGGACCCGGCACTGCGTCGAGCACCCCGCCAGCGCACACGCGGGACACTCACCAGGTGCAGCTCACCTCCACCGACGGCGCCGTGTTCGAGCTACGTCCCAGCGGCTACGAGTACCCGGACTTCACCAGTGCCGGCGAACCGGATGCCAACTGGCTCATCGTGCACGGCAGGGTGCGCACCGCCGCCGGGGAGTCGTGGACGTTCGAGGGGCCGGACCTGAGCACGTGGGAGGCGCAGGAGCTGCTGGACTGGCTGCACGCCGCGGCCGAAGGACGCCTCGAGCCGAGCGACGACCCCGGCTCCGACGTGGTGACGAGCACGCTGATGTTCATCGAGCCGAACCTGGCCTTCAGCATCGCCGCGGTGGAGGGTGAGCAGACGGTGCTGCGCGTGCACCTGTCCCTGGAGGCGGTGGCAGGCAAACCCGGGTGGACGACGGATTCCAGGCCCCGCATCTACGGGTACTGCATCCCGTTGCGGGTCGACCGGGTCCAGCTGCTCACGGCGGCGCAGCAGTGGAACAGCGACATCGCACCGTTCCCGGCTCGCTGAGACAGGGAACCGCCGTCGTGAGGGGAAGTCCCCGGGCGCCGGCTGGCCCATGGCGCTCGTCCCGCTGCGCGCGGTCACGGCGCGATGGGGGTCGCTCTCGTGACCGGCCTCACAGGGCCAGGTGCAGCCGCAAGGCATCGTCGAGAGCGTCCAACGCCTCGAACGTCAACCGCCCCAACGCCGGCCCCAACCGGTCCACCGACACGGCGCGAACCTGCTCGGCCTGGGCCTTGGAGTCGACGTGCAGTCCGGTGGCCTGAGCGGGGAGCAAGACCTGGAAGGGAAACACCCTGGCGATGTTGCTGGTCACCGGGACCACGGTGACCACACCCCGTCCGAGGCGTTCGGCGACCGCGTTGGCCCGGTCGTTGCTGACCACGATCGCGGGCCGGCGCTCGTTCGCCCCACCGCCCTGAACGGGGTCGAAGTCGACGAGGCGGACTTCTCCGCGGCGCATCAGCGCAGCCCGTCAGCGGTGGCGCCTTCCCACACCTCACGGTCCCCGGAGTCGTCCCACTCCTGCCAGGCGGCGGCGTAGTCCTGTTCCAGCTGCTGGTGGGTCAGCGCCCGGATGGCCCGCTGGACCGCCGCCGATCGGGACGGCAGACCGGCCGCGCGGACGTGCTCGTCGAGGGCGGCGACGTCGGCCTCGGAGAGGCTGATGCTGAGCTTCACGCGCCGATGCTACCCGAGTAGCACTACTGGTACTACCGTCCGGTCGTCCCGCCCTCCGGGCCCCGTGGCGGTCAGGGCGCCGATCACGCGGCACTGCTACCTGCACGGGTGGATGAGCACGTGCGGCAGGTTGAGGAGGTGCTGAGCGGATCGTCCGCTGCGCGGCTCTCGATCACCGCCTCGGTGCTGGCCCTGGTGTGCGCGGCCTGCTTCCCGTGGGCTCATCGGAGGGGACCGCTCGAGCCTCCGGTCGTCGGTGCCGCAGCGTTCGCCCTCGGTCTGAGCGCCGCGTCCCCGGGGGCTGCAGCCCGCTCGGTCCCCCTCGTCGTGGCGGGGGTCCTCGGGACCTCGCTGCTGCCGGTGGTGCGGGTGATCGCCACCCTCGCCGGAGAACCGTGACCTCGCGCTCACGGCGCCCTGCGGGCGACGTCGCGGTCGTGGCGCGTCGTGCGCGCGGTCGTGGGCGGCACCTGCTCGGCTCTGCGACGGCCGGGGACCCCCCGGGCGAGGTCCCCGGTGATTGCCTGCCGGGGGAAGTTCTGGGAAGGTCGCTGGGTCAGCAGCGCCGTGATGCGCTCCCGCGTGCCCGCGCGGTGGGTCAGCGGCCCGGCCGCGCTGCCGGCACGTCACGAGCGCGGGGGGTGGCTGGGTGCGGGGGCACGCGCACGACGACGACGCCGATGCCGTCGCCCAGCTCCTGGACCTGGCCCGGGACATCTTCGGCACGCCCGTCGCCGCGTTGACGCGCCCCACCGTGACCACTCCCCACCACGTCGAGCAGACGAGCAGCGCCCTGGACCCGCACTCCACGGTCCGGCTGCTGGCCGGCACCGACCTGGCCGCGGCGGCGCTCACGGTGGACGTGGTGCGGCCCGACGGGGTGGCCGACGGCCGGCTCGTGGGGGTCGGGGACCCGCCGCACCGGCCGCGGCTGGACCCCCGCCAGCTGGAGGCCCTGCACGTCGTCGCGGCGCTGGTCGCGGGGGTCCTGCACCACCGGGAGCGCCGGCGCGCCGAGCGGGACGACCGGCTGGCCTCCCTGGACGCCCTGGTCGCCGGGACGGGCCGCACGACCGTCGTGCAGCCCATCGTGGACCTGCGCTCGGGGCGCGTGGTGGGGGCGGAGGCGCTGAGCCGGTTCGCGAGCGCCTCCGGTGTCGCCCGCCGGCCCGAGCAGGTGTTCAGCGACGCCCGGTCCTCCGGGATCGGGGTGCGGCTGGAGCAGGCGGCGATCACCTCGGCGCTGCGGATGCTGCCGACGCTGCCGCCGGGGGCCTACCTCAGCGTGAACGCGTCGGCGGAGGCGCTGCTGGACGACCGGACGCACGAGCTGCTGCTGTCGGCCGTCCCCGACCGGCTCGTCGTGGAGATCACCGAGCACGACCCGGTCGCCGACTACGGCGCCCTGACCGAGGCCACGTCGCGGCTGCGCGGGCACGGGGTGCGGGTGGCCGTCGACGACGCGGGGGCGGGTTTCGCGAGCCTGCAGCACGTCCTGCACCTGACCCCGGACATCGTGAAGCTGGACATCGCGTTCGTGCGGGGCATCGACGCCGACCCGGCGCGGCGCGCGGTGGCCCGGGCCCTGGTGGGGTTCGCCTCCGAGCTGGGTTCGACGATGGTCGCCGAGGGCGTGGAGCGGCAGGACGAGCTGGCCGTCCTGACCGACCTGGGGGTCGACTGCGGCCAGGGGTACCTGCTGGGCCGGCCGACCCCCGACCCGCGCTGGGGTGCGGGGCCGGACGACACGACCGCGATCCTGCTGCGCTGAGGCGGGCGCGGGCGCCGGGTGCCCGGGCCGCGCGTAGGCGGGGCCGTGCCCGTCGACGGCGGCCAGGACGGCGCAGCGCAGCGCGGCGCGGCCGGTGAGGGCGGCGGTGAGCTCGCGGGCCCGGGCCGCGGCGGCGCGCCGGGCCGCCCAGCCGAACCCGGCCAGCGGCAGGCCCCGGCCGCTCTCGGTGAGGACGGCGAGGACGACGGCGTCGGCGGCGGTGGCGGCCTCGCGGGGCCCGGCGAGGGCGGCGCGGAGGCGGTCGCGGGCGCTGTCGCGGAGCGCGGCGCCGACGGTGGTGAGGGTCCAGCCGCCGCGGCCGGTCCAGAACCCGGCGCGGCGCGGCCGGACGGCGCCGGCGGCGGTGAGCCGGGCCAGGACGGCGGGGACGAGCTGCTCGGCGAGCCGTTCGACGGCGGTGACGGCGGGCAGCCCCGTCCCGGCGGGCCCGCCCACGACGGCGGCGGCGCGGCGCAGCAGCGGGTCGGCGGGACCGGGGCCGGTGGGCCGCACGGTGCGGCGGTAGGGCAGCACGCCGGACGGTTCGAGGTGGAGGTGGCCGCCGTGGAGCAGTTCCAGCAGCAGGGCACCGCCGGCGGCCGCGGCCAGGACGTCGGGCGCCGGGGTGCGGCGGCCGCCGTCCAGCAGCAGCAGCACGGCGTCCTCGGTGGTGGTCACCCCGTCAGGGTGGCGCGGCGGGCGGTGGCGGCGGGAGCGCCTTCCGGCTCGGGCCGGGTCGCCGTTCGGGGGACCGGACGCGAGAACCCCCCGTCCGGTCGGACGAGGGGTTCCCGGTCTGGCGGTCAGAACGTGGTGATGCTCAGGCCGCCCTTGCCGTAGCGGCTCACCTCGACCGCGAGGTCGAGGCGGCTGCCCGTGCGGGTCGCCCAGTCCACCACGTCCGGGCGCAGGACCTCGCCCGGGACGTAGGAGGCGTACAGCTTCAGGTGCGCCGCCCCCTCCACGTTGAACAGCGACGCCATGATGTTGAGGACCTCGCGGGCGTTGACCGCGAGGTTCTCCGGCAGGTCGCGGTCCTCGATGGCGGCCTCGCTGGCCCCGGGGGGCAGCAGGCCGATCGCGGCGCCGGCGTGCGCGGCGAGCGCGAAGTCGAAGACCACGACGGCCTTGGACTTCAGGTGGTCGTCCACGTACAGCCCGACGAGCGAGCCGGGGGCGCCGCCGACGCCGACGGCCGGGCCGTCCTTGAGCTCGACGTCGCGGTTGAGCAGGTCGGACAGGAGGTTGCGGATGGCGAGGTTGGACGGCAACGGGTTGACGTCGAACCTCACCTCGCCCTGCGCGACGGAGGTCTCCGTCGCACCCGACCCGGCGTCGCCGCCGAGGACGGGCGCGAGCGCGGCCGCGAACGCCTCGGGCGTGAACGGCTTGGCGATGAGGAACAGGGCGCCGGCCGCGGCGGCCTTCTCCCGCATCTCCTCCGAGCCCTCCGACGTCACGAACCCGAACGGCACGTCGAGGCCCGAACCGCGCAGGTTCTGCAGCATCTCGTACCCGGTGGCCTCGGGCATGTTCCAGTCGGACAGGACGATGTCCGGGTTCTCCTTGCGGACGGCGTCGAAGCCTTCCTTGCCGTTCTCGGCCTGGACGACCTCGACCCAGTCGTACCCGGCCTGGCGCAGCGTGCGGATGACGATCTGCCGCATGACGCGGCTGTCGTCGACCACGAGGGCCTTCACGACGTCACCCCTGCCCGGTCTCGTTGCCGCCGGACAGCCACACCTCGAACGTCATCCACTGCCCCTGCCAGTTGGCGTCCAGGCGCGCCGCGAGGCGGTCGGAGGCGCCGTGCAGCGGCTTGGCGGTGGACACGACGGGCAGCCCGAGCGAGCCGGCGTCGGGGACGAGGGCCTTGATGTTGCCGCCGACGATGTTGGCGACCTCACCGAGGGAGTCGTAGACGTCCTCGTCCTCCAGCTCGCCGTCCTCCTGCAGGAGGGCGGCGGCCAGCGGGGCGGCGAGCGGGCGCTCGACGCTGACGGTGACGATGCCCGGCTTGGCGCCGGAGATCGTCACCGACGCGCAGAGGATGTCGCCCTCGATGTCGTGCTGCTCGAAGGACGGGAGCAGGAACTCGGTGTGGGCGAAGTAGGACGACCACATCGCGTCGACGATCTGCCCGAGGGCCTCGTCCTCGACGTAGTCGGTGGGTTCGTCGTAGTACTCCTCGACCAGTTCGGTCATGCCTGGGCCCCCTCCGGGAGCAGGCCGAGGAGGGAGAGCTTCTCCTCGAGCGATTCCACGGTGAACGGCTTGATGAGGTACTCGTGGGCCCCGGCGGCGAGGGCGCGGACGATCTGCCCGTGCTCGGCCTCCGTGGTGACCATCATCAGCGTCAGCGCGCGGTAGTCGCGGTTGGCCCGGACCTGCGTGACGAAGGTGAGCCCGTCCATCACGGGCATGTTCCAGTCGACCGTGGCGAGGTCGGGCAGCGGGCCCGCCTCGAGGACCTTCAGCGCCTCGGCGCCGTCGGCCGCCTCCACCGTCTCGTACCCCAGCTTGCGCAGTGCACCGGCGATGATCTTCCGCATGGCGCGGGAGTCGTCGACAACAAGAGCCCTCATGCCTGACCTCCGTTCTTGGGACGGTGGACCGAAACCCGTCCGATGAGTTCCCGGTCCCAGTTCTCGTCGACGCCGAGCGTCGTTTCTGCACCCCCGAGGAACATGTACCCCCCGGGCTTGAGCACCTTTCGGACCCGGGACAGGATGTCCCGCTTGGTCTCCAGGTCGAAGTAGATCAGCACGTTCCGCAGGAACACCACGTCGAACTGGCCGAGCGCGGCGTACGAACTGGTGAGGTTCAGCTGCTGGAAGCGCACCATCTTCTTGAGGTTGTCGTTCACCTGCCACTGGGTCCCGACCCGCGTGAAGTGCCGGACCAGCAGGGGCGCCGGCAGGCCGCGGTTCATCTCCAGCTGCGAGTAACGACCCGACTTGGCCTTCTCCAGCACCTCGTTCGACAGGTCCGTGCCGATGATCTCGGCACGCCACCCCTCGGCGATCAGACTGTCCTGCAGGCTGATCGCGAGACTGTAGGCCTCCTGGCCGGTGGACGCCGCCGCCGACCAGACGCGCAGCGAGCGCGTCGCGGACCGGGCCTGCTTCAGGGCGGGCAGCACCGAGGTGGAGAACGCCTGGAAGGGTGCGCCGTCACGGAACCAGGAGGTCTCGTTGGTCGTCAGCGCTTCGACGATGGCGGTCTGCGCACGGCGGTCGGGACGCAACCGGATGCCGTCGACGTAGGCCGAGACGTCGCTCGCGCCCGCTGCGCGTGCCAGGGGCACGAGCCGGGACTCGACGAGGTACTCCTTGCCCTTCTCGAGGACGATCGCACTTTCCTTGCGCACGAGGGTGCAGACCCAGTCGAAGGCCGTGGGTGTGAGTGCCATGTCACCACCTGCCTTGGGAGGGACGGGCCGCGGGGGCGGCCGGACGGAACGCCGGCGGACGGGCCGGCGTGCTGGTGCTGGAGCGGCTGCTCGCGGTGCTGGGGGTCCCCGCGGTGGTGGCGGGGGTGGTGCGGGGGGCCGGGCCGGGGAGCGCGGTGCGCGCCGCCGGCCCGAGCCGGCGCTGGATCGCGTCGGCGATGGAACCCAGGGGCAGGACCTCGTCGGCGATGCCCTCGCGGGCCACCGCGCCGGGCATGCCCCAGACCACCGAGGTGGCCTCGTCCTGGGCGAGGACCTGACCGCCGGCGGCCGCGACCGCCTTGCAGCCGAGCTTCCCGTCCGACCCCATGCCGGTCAGGATGACGGCGAGGAGCTCACCGCCGAAGGCGGCGACCGCGGACCGGAGCATGACGTCCACGGCGGGTCTGCAGAAGTTCTCGGCAGGTCCCTGGTTCAACTTGATCACCATCTGCGGGCCGCGCCGGGTGACCTCCATGTGGAAGTCGCCGGGGGCCACGTAGACGGTCCCGGGCGTGACGACGTCGCCGTCGGAGGCCTCGACCACGGTCAGCGCGCTGGCCTTGTCGAGGCGCTGGGCGTAGAGCCGGGTGAACACCGGCGGCATGTGCTGGGTGACCAGCACGGGGACGCCGAGGTTCGCGGGCAGCTTGGCCAGGACGGCGGACAGGGCCTCGGGGCCACCGGTGGAGGACCCCACGACGAGGGCGCGGGGGGCCTTGGCGCCGGTGGCGCGCTCGCGCGTCGGCACCGGGGTCGCGGGCCGGGCGGGGGCCGTGGCGACCGGGGCGGGGGCCGCGGCGAGCAGCCCGGGGACCAGCGCCTTGATCTTGGGGATGAGCTGCTGGCGCACCGACTCCATGGACTCGTTGACGCTGCCGACGTTGGCCGGCTTCGTGACGTAGTCGGAGGCGCCGGAGGACAGGGCCTCCAGGGTGGCGGTGGCGCCGCGCTCGGTGAGCGTGGAGAACATGATGACCGGCAGCCGCCGGTCGATCTTGCGGATCTCCTTGATGGTCTCGAGGCCGTCCATGACGGGCATCTCGATGTCCAGGGTCACCGCGTCGGGCTTGAGCTGGGCGATCTTCTCCAGGGCGATCTTGCCGTTGGCCGCCGTCCCGACGACCTCGATGTCGGGATCGGACGCGAGGACGTCGGTCACGATCCGACGGACGACGACGGAGTCGTCCACCGTGAGGACCTTGATGGGGCCCACGTCGCACCTGACCTTCCTTGCCGCCGGCGCGGGGTTCCGGCGCCGTGGGGACCGCTCCGGATCGAGCGGCTCCCTATCCATCGGCGCCTGGCCCGCAACCTTGAACGACACGCGGATGTGATGACCGGGACGTACACAGCTACTCTGCGTCGCCGACCGTGACGCGTCGAGCGGGGTCGCGTCGCGCGCGACGATGGCCCCGTGCCACACCGCCCCACCCCCTCCGGGACGCCCACCCGGCCGGCCCCCGAGTCGGCCCCCGCATCGGCCCCCGCATCGGCCCCGCGCGCCGGCCGCGCCCGGGAGGTCGCCGGCCACCGGCACGACCTCGTGGAGCGCTGAGCCCGGTGCGCCTGTCCGCCCGGCTGGCCGACTACGCCTGGCTCGTCCGCGCCCAGCTGCGGCCCGGCCGCCCCGACTGGTCCGGCGGCACCGGGGCCCCCGTGCTGCTCGTCCCCGGCATCTGGGAGACCTGGCACGTGCTGCGCGACCTCGGCGACGCGCTGCACCGCGCCGGGCACCCCGTGCACGTCGTGCCCGGCCTCGGCTTCAACTCCGCCGACCTCGACGTGTCCGCCGGCGTGCTGCGCGACCGCCTGCTCGCGCTGGACCTGCGCGGTGCCGTCCTCGTGGGGCACTCCAAGGGCGGGCTCATCGCCAAGCAGGCGATGGCGCTGCCGGACGCCGCCGACCGCGTCGCCGGGCTCGTCGCCGTCGCCACCCCGTTCGCCGGGTCCCGGTACGCCACGTGGTTCCCGGCCCGCCCCGTGCGGCGGCTGTCCCCGCGCGACCCCGCGATCCGGCGGCTGGCCGCGCAGACGTCGTCGCACGCCCGCACCGTCGCGCTGCGGCCCCGGTACGACCCGCACGTGCCCCGGGAGGCCGGGGCCGCGCCGCTGGCCGGGGCGGTCGAGGTCGAGCTGCCCCTGGAGGGGCACTTCCGCCCCCTGGGCGACGCGGGCCTGCACCAGGCCGTCGTCCAGGCCGTGCGGGGCCTGGCCGGCTGATCGGTCAGCAGGGGGCGTTGCCGTGCCCGTTGCCGCTCCCCTGGCCGTTGCCGCTGCAGTTGCCGACGCGCGTGGGGGTGGGCGTGGGGGTCGGGGTGGGCGTGCGCGTCGCGGTGGGCGTCGCGGTGGGCCTGACCGTCGCGGTGGGCGTCGCGGTCGGAGAGGCGGTGGGCCGGGCCGTCGCGGTGGCCGTCGCGGTCGGGATGGTCGGGGTGGTCGGGGTGGTCGGGGTGGTGGTGGTCGTCGGCGCGCCGGTCGGGGGGCTCGTCGTCGAGGACGGGCCGGACGGGACCGCGGTCGGGGTGGTGCTGGGCGCTGCCGTGGGCGCTGCCGTGGGCGCTGTCGTGGGCGCTGTCGTGGGCGCTGCCGTGGGGGCAACGGTGGGGGTTCCCGTGGGGGTCCCCGTGGGGGTCGCCGTCCGGCTCGGCGTCGGGCTCGGGGTGGAGCGCGCCGTCGGGGTCGCGGCCGCGGTCGTGCGGGACGAGGTGTGCGACGAGGTGCGCGGCGCACGGGCACCGTCCCCCCGCGGGGAACCGGTCGGGGCGGCGACGGGAGCGACCACCGGGGCGGTGACCGGGGCGGCGGGCGTGGCGACCGTCGGCCCGACGGGCACGACCACGGTCGCGGTGGGGGTCGCGGTGGCGGTCGCGGTGGCGGTCGCCTCCGGGAGGGGCGCGACCGGGGTGCGGACGGGGGCGGGGGACGAGGTCGCCGGGGCCGCGGCGGCGACCCGCGCGGCGGCGGGCGCCGGGGCCGCCACGGCGGTCAGGCCCGCACCGACCCCGACGGTCGCCGACAGCACCGCCGCCAGCACCTGCCCGCCGGCCGTCTGCGCGGCGGTCGAGACGGTCGACAGCGCCTGCGCCGGGACGGACCCGACCCCCGGCAGCGCGGCCAGCAGCGTCGCCGGGCCCGCGACGAGCCGCAACCGGCCGATGCCGACCGACAGGAAGGCGCGGACCACGTCCGGGTCGAACTGCGACCCCGCGCACCGGGTGATCTCGGCGCGGGCCTGCTCGGCCGACATCGGCTTCTTGTACGCGCGCGCCGACGTGATGACGTCGTAGGTGTCGGCGACCGCGATGATCCGCGCGGCGAGCGAGACGTCCGCGCCGGCCAGGCCGCGGGGGTAGCCGCCGCCGTCCCAGCGCTCGTGGTGCTGCTCGACGCCGTCGAGCCAGGACCCCAGCCAGGGGCGCAGCGGCCCGACGAGGCGGCCGCCGTGGCAGGGGTGCTGCTGGAGCAGGGCCCACTCCTCCTCGGAGGGGCGGCCGTTCTTGTTGATGACGTCCACGGGGACGTGGACCTTGCCGACGTCGTGCAGGAGGGCGGCCCAGCTGAGCCGGTCGACGTCCTCGTCGGGCAGCCCCAGCTCGCGGCCGATGAGCGCCGCGTACGCCTGGACGCGCTCGCCGTGGGCGCGGGTGCGGTCGTCGTGCGCGGCGAGGTTCCCGACCAGGGCCAGCAGCCGCTGCGCGGACCCCCCGTCGGTGCCCCCCTCGGTACCCCCGCCGGTGCCCCCCTCGGTGTCCGCGCCGGTGCCGTGACCCGGCTCCAGGACGGTGGGCGACCAGGTGCGGCGGGCGACCTCGAACCGGCTGGGGACCCGGTCGGGCAGCACCAGGCTGAGGCGGAGCAGCGCGGCCAGCGGCACGAGCCGGCGCAACCGGCGGGAGAGGACGAGCAGCAGCACCGACGACAGCGCCACGACGAGGACCAGCCACACCGCCGGCGGCAGGCCGACCCGGGACGGGGGCAGCCAGTGCGCGGCCGCGGTCCCGGCGCCGAGGGCGAACAGGACGGGCCCGCCGGAGGCCCCGGCCCGCACGAGGGCGGCCAGGACCGGCCGGGGGCGCCACGTCGTCGCGCCCTCGGCGTAGTTCTGCGTCGGTCCGCTCGCCACGGACAGGCGGTCGACCGGTGGGGGGCGCCGGTTGAGGGAACCGGTACCGGGTTCACCCGACCGGCGGGTGGAACGGCCCGGGTGGGCGCGGCGCGGGGGGCAGGAAGACGACGGTGAGCCTGCCGTGCGGGCCGGGCGCGACGTGGGCGCGGACGCCGTAGACGTCGTGGACGAGCTCCGGCGTGAGCACCTCCTCCGGGGTGCCGGCCGCGACGACCGACCCGGCCCGCAGGACCACGACGACGTCGCAGTACGCCGCGGCGAGGTTCAGGTCGTGCAGCGCGACGACGCTGGTCACCGGCAGCGCCGCGACCAGCGCCAGCAGCTCGACCTGGTGCCGCACGTCGAGGTGGTTGGTGGGTTCGTCCAGCAGCAGCTCGCGCGGTTCCTGCGCGAGCGCCCGGGCGATGTGGGCGCGCTGGCGTTCCCCACCGGACAGCGTGTGCCAGGAGTCGTCGGCCCTCGCGCCGAGGTCGACCAGCGCGATGGCCTCCTCCACGACGGACTCGTCGCGGGGGCCGGGCCCGCCGAAGGGCCGCCGGTGCGGGGTGCGGCCGAGCCGGACGATGTCGCGGACGGTGAGGTCGACGTCGGTCTCGGCGTGCTGGGTGACGGTCGCGACCCGCCGCGCCACCTCGCGGCGCGGGGTGCGGTGCAGGTCGCGGCCGTCGAGCAGGACCGACCCCGACGAGGGGGACGCCGCCCCGTGCAGGACCCGCAGCAGCGAGGACTTGCCGGACCCGTTGGGGCCGAGCAGGCCGACGGTCTGCCCCGGTGCGGGTTCGAGGGTGACGCCGTCCAGGACGAGCCGGGACCCGCGGCGCCAGCGGACGTCGCGGGCGTGCAGGCTCACGGGACCCTCCGGCGGCGCACGAGCAGGACGACGAACACGGGCACCCCGACCAGGGCGGTCCCGACGCCCACGGGCAGCGGCGTCGGGGCGAACGCGACCCGGGACAGCGCGTCGATCCAGACCATCGACAGGGCGCCGAGCACGATCGTGGCCGGCACGGTGCGGGTGTGCCCGGGCCCGACGACGAGCCGCGCGACGTGCGGCAGCACCAGGCCCACGAACCCGACGGTCCCGGCGACGCTGACCAGCGTCGCGGTCACCAGGGCCGTCAGCAGCAGCAGGACCGCCCGGACCCGCGCGACCGGGACGCCCAGGGAGGCGGCGACCTCCTCGCCGAACGCGAAGGCGTCCAGCCGGCGGGCGTGGGCCAGGACCACGACCGCGCCGACGGCGACGACGGAGGCGGTGAGCACGACGTCGGGCCAGCGGATGCCCTCCAGCGACCCCAGCAGCCAGAACATGACGCCGCGGGTCTCGTCGGCGTCGGCGAACGCGAACACCACCAGGGAGGTGAGGGCGGAGAACAGGTGGGTGGCGGCGACCCCGGCCAGCAGCGTGCCGGTGGACCCCGACCGCGTCAGCCGGGACAGCACGAGGGTGAAGGCGAACGCGACGACGGCGCCGGCGAACGCCCCCGCCGACAGGCCCAGGCCGGTGCCCAGGCCGAGGATGGCGACGGCGACCGCCCCGGTGGAGGCCCCCGAGGAGATCCCCAGGACGAACGGGTCGGCCAGCGGGTTGCGCAGCAGCGACTGCATGACCAGCCCGCACAGGCCCAGGCCGGCGCCGCAGGCCGCGGCGACCAGGGAGCGCGGGACCCGGTCCTGCCAGACGATGGCGTCCTCGGAGACGCGGACGGGGACGTCGGTGATCCCGAGGTGGTTCAGCAGGACGTCGCGGACGTTGACGAGGGACACGTCGGCGGCGCCGAGGGTCGCGGCGGCCGCGACGGACAGCAGCAGCGCCGCGACGGCCAGGACGTGGAACGCGACGACGCCGCCGCGCCGGCGGGGGGCCGGGACCGCCGCGGCCGCGGGCCGGGTGGCGGGGGCCGGCCGAGAGGCCGCCTCAGAGGTCACGGCCGTGCTCCAGCCACCAGGCGCGCACCTTCTCCAGGCCGTCGACGTAGCGGATGGAGGGGTTCATCTCCGCCCCGCGCAGCGGGATCCACCGCTCGGCGCGGGCGGCGGTGAGGGTGCCGGCGACGGGGTCGGTGCGCAGGAAGCCCTGCTTGTCGGCGAGCCGGTCGCCGGGGAAGCGGTCGCGGTGCAGGTCGCCGAGCACGAGGACGTCGGGGTCGGCGGCCACGACGGCCTCCCAGGTCAGGGCGGGCCAGTCCTCGTCCTCGTCGGGGAACGCGCTCTCGGCGCCGACGGTGCGGGCCAGCAGCGCGGCCGCGCCGCGACCGCCGGCGACGTAGGGGGCGTCGAGGGCGGCGAACCAGAACATCACGGTGCGCCCGCTCAGGTCGACGCCCTCGACGGCGGCCGTGGCGCGCCGGGTCAGCTCGGCGATGAGGTCCTCGCCGCGCTGGGTGACGTCGAAGATGCGGGCCAGTTCGCGGATCTCGGTGTGCAGGGCGTCGATCGTCAGGGGGGTGGTGCGGCGGAAGCTGCCGCCGTTGACGTTGGTGCCGTCGTCGAGGTCGGTGGGCGACAGGTAGGTGCCGACGCCCGTCTCGGCCAGCCGCTCGCGGGTGGCGACGCCGCCCTGCTCCTCGTAGTGCCGGCCGAAGGAGGCGGTGACGAAGTCGGGGTCGGCGCCCATGAGGACCTCGTAGCTGGGGGCGTTGTCGGCCAGCCGCGGCACGGACGCGTTGGCCTGCGCGACGGACTCCAGGACCGGGTCGGTCCAGGACGCGGTGCCGACGATCCGGTCGGCCAGGCCGAGGGACAGCAGGATCTCGGTGGAGTTCTGGTCCAGGGAGACGACGCGCTGCGGCGGCGCCTCGACCCGCACCTCGTGGCCGCCGTTGTCGAGGACGACCGGGTACTGCGTGCCGCCCTCCCCGACCGTCGCGGTGCTCTCCGGTTCCACGGCTTCGGAGGCCCCGCACCCGGCGAGGGCGAGCGCGGCGACCCCGCCGAGGGGGGCCAGGGCACGGCGGGACACGACGATCATCACAGCTCCAGGGGGTTTTCGGGCGAGGACCCGGCTCCCGGTGAGGTTAGCCTACACAAAGGCGCACCTCGTCCCGCATCCCCCTCCCCCGGCGGCCGGGGACGCGGGGTCCTCGGCCGCCGGGGCCCGGGGGCCGGGTGGTCAGCGCCGGCGGCGCAGGACGACCGCCAGGGCGGCCAGCCCCAGGGCCAGCCCGCCCCCGGCCAGCGCGCGGGCCAGCGGGTCCGACCCGTCCGCCGACCCGTCCGCCGACGTCTGCGGGGAGGTCCCCGCGGAGTCCTCCGCGCTCGTCTCGCCGTGGGCGCCGTGGGCGCCGTGGGCGCCGGCGCCGTCCGCGGCCGCCGTCGTGGTGAACTCCGGCGCGGGGTGCTCCGGTTCGGCGGCGCCCTCGGCGGCGACGTCGGCCCAGTCCGCGACCTCGCCGTCGGCGTACGTCTGCACCGTCGGCAGGGTGATCCGGGTCCCCGCCGCCGGCAGCGGGCCGACGTTCGCCTCGAACTCCTCGAACTGCCCGACGCCGATGCCCGCGGTCCCGGGGTCGGCCGTCCAGGTGATCGTCAGCGGGGCCCGGGTGAGGGTCACCCCGTCGGCCTCGACCGGGGCGGGCAGCTCCCCCTCGGTGACGGTGGCGGTCCAGCCCGCGACGGGCCGGGTCGCGACGTAGCTGAACGGGTGGTCGGTCGGCAGGGTCACCCGCACCGACGTCGTGGCGGCCGCGTCGGACTCGTTCGGGACGCGGAACGTCACGACGCTGTAGCCGCCGGCGGCGGTGGCGTCGGGGACGGCGTGCACGTGCGCCGAGGCCGGGGCGGCGGCCAGGAGCGCTGCGCCGCAGGCGGTCGCGGTGACCGCGAGGACGCGTCGGGGCGTGCGGGAGGGCAGGGTGGAACGCTTCACGGTGTTTCTCCGGGTGTCTGTCGTCAGGACGTGGTGGCGAGGGCGGGGACCCTCGGCGGACCACGCCGCCGGACCCGGCGCACCACGACCCAGCGCGGCCGGGGGCGTTCCTGCGCCCGGGCGCGCGGGCGCGGCCCGGGGACGGGGACCGCCGCCGCGCGCGCCACCCGGGCCAGGGGGCGCAGCCACGCCCACAACGACCACAGCAGGCCCTCGGCGTGCAGCAGCGCGAGCAGCGCCAGCCCCGTCGCGAGGACGTGCGCGCACGTCATGGGCAGCGACGGGACCGCGGGCAGCACGACCCGCCCCAGCGGGACGAGCGTCTGGTGGTGCCCGGTCGACACGACGGCGTACGAGGGCCCGGAGCACGTCTCGAACAGGGCGTGCAGCGCGAACTGCCCCCCGCCGAGCAGCACGGTCAGGACCGGCCACGTCAGGCGCCGGCCGGCCGGCAGCAGGCACAGGGCGACCAGCAGGACCGCGACCGCGCCGAGCAGGAACGGGCCGGGCAGGGCACCGCCGGCGCTCGCGTGCGACCCGGCGGCCAGGCCCAGCACGGTGGCGGCGACGCCCCCGGCGCGCAGCAGCCGCAGCGCCCCGACCGCGGGACCGGCGGCGCCGGTCGTCGGGAGCACGGTCTGCACCCCGTCACGGTACCGGCGGCGCACCGGCCTCCCGGGACGAGCCGGAACGGGTGGTCGTCAGGCGGGACCGAACGCCGCTTCCCACGGGCGCAGCAGGACCGCGCGGGCGTCGGAGCTGAGGAGGTCGGCGACGACCTCGGCGTGCACGACCCCGCTGACGACGTTCCACAGCCCGTTCGCGCCGTCGGCGGCGTCGAGGCCACCGGCCCGGAAGGCGCGCACGGCCAGCAGCTGGGCGACGGCCGCGGTGCGGACCCGGTCGGACAGGTGCACGGCCCACGACGCGTCGTGCACGGCGCCGGCCCACTCCCCCGCCGACGGGCGGCTGGTCGCGGACACCGCGCGCAGGCAGGCGCGGTCGGTGCCGTCGAGGCGGCGCAGGGTGTCCAGGACGCGCGCGACACCGGCCTGCTCCGGACCCAGGCCCGTGGGCTGCTCGGCCAGCGGGGCCAGGTCGCGGGCGGCCTGCAGGTACGGGTGGGCCAGGACGCGGCGGACGTGGTCGGGCAGCCGGTCGCCCAGGTACGCCGAGACGGCCGCGTCGGCCAGGACGTCCGCGGCGCGGGCGGAGTCCTCGGTGCGCAGCCGCGGGCCACCGGCCAGGGGCTCGGTCCACGTCCAGTCCAGGACGTCGTGCCCGACGAGGCGGACGAGGGCGTCGGCGTCGGCGATGGTGCTGGTCTGCAGGACCCGCACGACCCCGGCCTCGACGCGGGCCCCGGACACCTCGTCGGTGAAGTCGTCGTGGGCCAGGCCGTTGGCGACCTGGTGCAGCACGTCGGTGATCTGCGGCAGGTTGTCGGTCGCGGTCCGCACCGCCGCCCACGCGGCGGTCCGCACGGCCGGGTCGTGCCGGGCGGCGAGGACCTCGATCTCGCGGGGACCGCAGTCGAGGGCGCGCAGCAGCACCTCGGCGGCGGAGTCGCCGCTGGGCAGGCGGACGAGGTCGAAACCCAGGACGGGAGAGCTCACCAGGGAGTAGTGCACGGTCGTCGCCTCCAGGCCGGGGACACCTCCACCCGGTCCGGCGGAGTCGTCCCACCTTGACACTGCGTGAGCGCCCAGACCAGGCGGAGTCCTCCGTCCGGCCGCACCGCGGTGGTGGGGGCGCTTCGGCCCGGTCACCGCCCGCGACGGCCTGCACCCGTCCGGGGGACGTGGCGGCCCCGCGGCCGTAACGTCGAGTCGTGGTGGAGCCGGAGGAGGACGCGCGCGGGGACCGGACCGGGGACGACCCGGTGGACGACCCGGTGGACGGTCGCGGGGACGTGAGCGAGGACGACGCGACGGCTCCCGGCGGGTGGGCCTCGTGGCTGCTGGTCGCCGCGTGCGTCGCGCCGCCGCTGCTGCTGGCCGAGGCGGCGCGGCGGGTGCTGGGCGGGGACCAGGACGGCGACTACTTCGGCTGGTACGCGGCGACCTCCTTCGACGGCGCCGGCACCTCCCCCACCGAGGCCCCGCTGGGCGAGCGGTTCCGCGTCCTGTGGGTCGTCCTGGGGCTGCCCGGCCCGCTGTGGTCGGTCGTGGTGGGCGGTCTGCTGCTCGCCGTCGTGGTGCTGGCCGGCCGGCCGGCCGCGCTGGTGCCGGGCCGGTGGGGGCGGCGGGTCGCCGCGGCGGCGTCGTGGCTGTCGGCCGCGGGGTCCCTCGCCGCGCTGCTGGGGGTGCTGGCCGCCTACTCCGCGCCGGCGCAGGACCGGCAGGGGCGGCTGCCGGCGATCTTCGGCGGCGGTCTGCCGGACGACGCGCCCACCCTGGCCGCGGCGGCGGCGGTGCTGGTCCCGGCGGTCCTGGTGCCCGCCCTCACCGGTGCGGTGCTGTGGCGGGACGGGCCGGTCGCCCGGGACCCCGCGCCCGCCGCAGCCGAGGGGCCGGCCGCCGAACCCACCGGGAAGACCCCCGCGGAACCCTCCGCCGAACCCTTCGCGGAGACGGTGCGCGAGAGGCCGGGCGGGACGTCGGAGGAGGTACCCGTCGTCGCCGAGACCGACCGGCACCTCTACCGCCGCCCCGGCTGACACCGGGGAACGCCGTGCTGCGTCGTGGGGCGACCGTGACGTCGACGACGCCGACCAGTCGGCCCCCGAGCGCCGCAGCGGCGACCCGGCCGGTGCACGGACGGCGCCACGACCGCGGCCTCGCCCGCAGGGCGCCGTGACCGCGAGGCCGTGCCGCCACGGCCCACGGTGCCTGCTCTCGGGATCCGCAGGAGCGTGAGGTCTTCTCCTGGCAGGCCCGTCCCTGCCAGTCTCGGCGTGTGGATCAGCTGGACGCCTTCGGCCGCGGAGTCCAGCTCGGCGTCCTCTGGGGAGCGCTGCTGGGTGCGGTGGCCGCCGGCGCGTGGAGCGGGTGGACGGTGCGCGGGGAGGACGCCCGGGCGATCGCGGTGGTGTTCGTCGTGCTGGGTGCCTTCGCCGGGTCAACCGTTGGGGCGCTGTGCGGCACGCTCACCGCCGTGGTCCACCAGGTCGCACAGCGGTTCGAGGCGGCTGGGGCGTGGTGGGTCAGTGCTGCGGCAGCGCTGATCACCGGCCTGATCACCGTCGGCGGCTTCGGCTTGTGGCCGCTGCTCTTCCAGGACGCGGTGCCGCGGGGGCTGCAGGTGGGCTGGGTCCTGGTGTGCGCCGTCGTGGCGGCCTGGCAGGTCCGCCGGGTGCAGCGGCACCCACTGGCTGGGTCGTCAGCACCTCGTGGCGCGGGACGACCACGCTGACCTCGTCACCCCTCGCGTCGACGACGCTGAGGACCTTCCGCGGATCGACGGGTCCGGACGGTCGACGACGTCCTGGTCAGCGGGACGACCGTGCGGTCGGCGCGGCAGCCGACCTAGCGTGGCGGCGTGGACAGCCCCGGTGACGCCCGGCCCCTGAGCGCGGACGAGGCCGACGTGCTGGCCCTCCTGCTGGCGCAGCACTTCCCCGGCGCGGTCCAGCTGCGCCTGCAGGCTCGGCGCGTGCTGGCCGCCCCGGGGTGTGCGTGCGGGTGCGGCACCATCGCCCTGCACGTCACCGACGTGCACGCCCCACGGGCGCACCTGCTGGATGAGCATCCGGCGAGCGCTGACTTCGCTGCTCCCGGACAGGGCGGGGTGGTCACCCTGATCACCGCCGATGGGTTGCTGCAGGAGCTGCGCCTGTCGTGGTGGGGCGAGGACCCCACGCCGATGCCCCGGGCTGTGGACCTGACGCACCTGTGGTGCGCCACCGGCGGGTGATGGCGCGGGTAGGGGTGTGCCCGTGGGACGTGCACCGCGACGGCGGATGACTGGATGTTCAGGGGAGGACTGTCCCGACGGGTGACCTCGCCCATCTCCACGCGGGAAGCACCTCTGCGGTCAGGGACGTCTCGGTACCGTCACTCCCGTGACCGAGGAGGAGCTCGACGCCCTGTGGAACCGGGCCTGCGAGTGGGACGCACCAGCCATCAGGACACACCGCGGGGACGAGGCGCTGCACGTCGTCTTGACCTTCGACGGCAGCGTCAACAACGGTGGCCTGCTCGACGCGGTGGAGACCTACGGCGAGGACCGCGAGTACCCCCTGTCCCGGGTGCTGCAGGCCTACCGCTTCCTGGGCCTGGAGGACGCCGCCTCGATCATCGCGCGGGCGCGCCAGGAGTTCGAGAACTTCAGCGCCATGGCCGACGACGCGCGCGGTGACGTCCCGGAGGAGCGCATCAACGCTTCGTACCTGCTGGACACCGGCGCCCTCAGAGCCGCTGTCCGGGCCACGGTGCAGGCGTCCCCGCAGAGCTTCGCCCCGCTCGGCTGAGGGGCACCAGCTCCCATCCGGCTCTTGGCACGAGCCCGCGGACGGCGGGACGACCGTGAGATGCGTCGGCGCCGGCGCTGCTCCTCGCTCAGGGAGCGAAGACGCAGAACTCGTTGCCTTCCGGGTCAGCCAGCACGTCCCAGTCCCGGTCCTCACCGCGGGGCTGCACCAAGGTCGCTCCCAGCGCGAGGAGGGCGTCGACGTCGCCCACGACGTCGAGGTGCATGCGGTTCTTGACCACCTTCTCCTCCGGAACGGGCGCCACCCACAGCAGCGGCCCGGCGCCGGTGGGGTCGACGATCGGCACGGGGTCCGACGCCGGGCGAGGACCGTCCGCCCCGACGCGCCGGCGGTAGCCCATCGCCTGGCACCACCAGTCCGCCACGGCCTGGTGGTCGTGGGCATCGAGGGAGAGGTCCTTGAACCGGGAGGGCGCGTTCACCAGCGCATCACAGCGCATGGTGGCGGTCGGTCACCAGTTGAGGTGGTCGCCGACCGAGGTGTGGAACGCCGCGTCCGGTGACTGGTGACGGGAGTGGCGTGCGAGGCGACGAGGACGCCGATCGCGGATCGCGGATCGCGGGATGACCGTGAAGTTCTCCGGGGTATGAGCGCACCAGGCGTCGCGTTCCGCGGCCTGTCGAGACTCGTCGTCTGCGAGGGCGGTTATTCGTCGAAGTCATCGGGCTCGAGGACCGGTTCGCGCCAGTTCCAGGCCAGGGCGGCGGCGGGCAGCATGGTGGCGGTGAGGAACGAGGCGACGAGCAGCACCATCCAGCCCACGGGCTCGAAGAGCTGTACGCCTGCTTCCTGCACCAGGAAGCTGTTGAGGACCGCCAGAAGGGTCAGCGCGCCCAGCAGCAGCAGGGTGAGGCGGAAACCGCGTCGGTAGGCGTGGTCGCGGTCGCTGATCTCGCGTTCGTCGAGCAGGTTCTCGGGGACGTTGTCCAGCATCCGCGTCGCGCGGCGCAGCACGGCCAAGGCGTAGCTGGTCAGTGCGGTGGCTCCTGAGATCAATGCGGTGTTGAAGCCGCCGCCGGCGGTGGCGGCCAGGACACCGAGGGCGAAGGTGGCCACGGGGAGCAGGGCGAGGGCGCGGCGGGCGGTGCGGGTGGCCAGCCAGGCCGGCAGCGGCTGCTGGCGTTGTTCCTGGAGGCGGGCGTGGCTGGCCGCGCGCAGGTTCGAGCGGCGTCCGGTCCGGGTGGGGTTCACGTGCTGGCTCCTGCCTGGGCGGGCACTGCCGTCGGTGCCTCAGCGGGCGCCGTGGGGGATGTGGAGGACGTGGGAGCGGGGTAGAGCTGCGCTGACATGGGTGGGAAGGGGGTGAGGGAGAAGAGCGCCTCCACGGGTAGGCCGAAGTGGGCGGCCAGGCGCAGGGCGAGTTCGACGGAGGGGCCGTAGTCGCCGCGTTCGAGGAAGCCGATGGTCTGGACGTTGACGCCGACCGCTTCGGCCAGCTGGCGGCGGGTGGTGCCGCGTTCGGCGCGCAGCACGGCGAGGCGGTTGTGCAGTTGCTTCGCGCCCGCCGACTCCTTTGCCTTGTTCACCACCCTTCCCATGTTGCGTTGTCGCAACACTGAGTGCAAGGGGGGCAACGGAGGCGGCGGATGAGGTGGTGCTGGGTGACCTTGTGGACATCGTCGAGACCGCGCGATGTCTGCGGCATGACCACGACGTCGCGCGCTGCGCGAGATGAGCGGTCAGTCGTTCGGCACCTCGTGCAGGAGCTGCTCGCGCAGGATGTCGGCGTGTCCGCAGTGCTGGGCGAGCTCGCGCAGCACGTGCAGGTAGACCCAGCGCAGGGGCAGGGGACCGCGCCGGTTGCCGTGCAGCAGGTCGTCGAGGTCCATGTCGGCCACCGTCCGGCGCGATGCCGCGCACGCGTCGCGGTGCGCTCGGCTCACCGTGGCGATGGTGTCGTGCTCGTCCAGGTCGAAGGACTCATCGGGGCCGGCTCCGATGCCCAGCTCGGCGCGGGAGCGGCCGGTGACGGCCTCGGCGAACCAGACCTTCTCGACGAAGGTGGCGTGCTTGACCAGGCCCAGCAGTGTGGTCTTCGACGGCAGCAGGCGGGCGCGGACTTGCTGCTCGCTGAGCCCGTCCAGGCAGGCGTTCAGCGCGTCGCGGTGCTGGTCGATGAACGTCTCGAACTGGACCTGGGCCGGCGAGTCGATGACGTCTTCGGCGGTGGGCGTCGAGATGCGGGGCACGCAGTGATCATGGCAGTCCGGATCGTGCGGTGATCGCGCTCTTCGGCATGACGGTGACGTCGACGACCTCCTGACCGGCGGCGTGCGCGCGAGGTGATCGTTCCCGAGAAACACCCGCCCGCGCGTCGTGATCGTCACTGCCACGGTGGGTATCAGCTCGGCCAGTCACCCCCCGTCGCCATCCACCGTCAGGAGTGCTCATGACCAGCAAGCAGCGCACGTACGCCCTCATCGGCGCAGCCATCGGTTTCGTGGTGGGGTTGCTGGTCCACAACGGGGATCGCTCAACAGCCTCGATGCCCAGCCTGGCCGTGGGGCAGGCCATCGTGGCCGCGGTGGTGGGGTACTTCCTGGCGCGGGATGGACGCCGGGCGCGGCGACGCGTCGGGGAGTGAGCTGAGGGGCCCGTCGTACCGCACGGCGGGTCGGGACTCGTGAAGCAGCACCGGGAGCAGCGACCGCGCCCGCGACGCGGGATGACCGTGAGGTGGGGCGGACGGGCCGCGGAGATCTCCTGCCAGTGCCGTCGTGCTGCGTTGCAACACCTAGGCCGCTCCTGGAGGTGTCGGAACGTCACGCAACGCCTCTGACCGCACGCCACGACATCGACGTGAGCGGACGTCGATGGCGTCTTGTTCAGCGGTACCGGTGGCGCCGTGGTCAGCGCAGGACCTCCACCTCGCAGGTGAGCCCCGGTGCACGAGACAGGCGGGCGTCGGCGGTGACCAGGACGACACCCAGCACCTCGGCCAGCGCGACGTAGGCCGCGTCGTAGCTGGTGATGGTGTGGCGCAGTTCCCAGCAGCGGTGGAGCAGGGGCCGGTGACCTGCGCGGCGCAGGGGCAGGTCGACGAGGTCGTTCAGCGCCAGGTCGGCGCGGCGCTCCGGCAGGCGCCCTCCGTTCGCGGTACGGCGCAGCACCGAGGCCACCTCGAGGTCGATGATCTCAGGAGCGGTGAGGACCTCTCCACGGAGCCGGTCCCGGGCGCGGTCGCCGTCGGGTCCGTCGTCGGCCAGGGCGGGGGCGAGGACGCTGGCGTCAACGACGATCACGGTCGTCGTGCACCGCCTTCACCGCGTCGCGGAAGGGCAGGGTGCCACCTGCGCGCCCACCGGCCCGGTCGAGCACCTCGTCGAGGGAGGGGGTGCTGGCTTCCTCGACGAGCTTGGCCAGGAGGTACTCCTGCAGGGACTGGTGGGCCAGGGCGGCGCGGCGGCGCAGAACGGCGTGCGTGGCGTCAGGGACGTCCTTGATCTGGACACTGGGCATGGCGCCATTTTGGCGCTACCACTAGCGGTGTGCAACCACTCGCAGATCGACGTGACCGCGGAGTCGACAGCGCTTCGCAGGCAGGTACGGGTGCCCGCCACCCGCTGGTCCGGGACCCGGGGAGGGCCACCACCGGAGCCGCCGGGGACGCCACCGGCGTCCCGCGACGGGCACCCCTGCCCGGGAACGCCGGAGGGGGTGGGACCCGTTCGGGTCCCACCCCCTCCGGGTGGTCTCAGGCCGCGCCCTCGGCGCCCTCGATCTCCAGCGCCTTGTCCACGTCGAGGACGAGCAGCAGCGCGTCGTCGAGCTTGTAGGCACCGCGGATCAGTTCGCGGATCGGGCCGGACAGCGTGTCCGGCGGCGGCTCGAAGGTGGAGTCGGTGACCTCGATGACCCCGCCGATCGAGTCGACGAGCAGGCTCCAGACCTCCTCGGCGGCGCGGACGACGACGTTCATCGCGACCTTGCCCTCGGCGCGGTCGGGCATGTTCAGCCGGCGGCGCAGGTCGAGCGCGGTGACGACCTGACCGCGCAGGTTGATCAGCCCGGCGACGGCGTACGGCGCCAGCGGGGCGGGCGTGCGGGGCTGCTCGGTGAGCACCTCCTGCACGCGGCGGACCTCGACACCGAACAGGTGCCCGGCCAGGTGGAACGTGGCGTACTGCGTGGACACGTCAGACCCCCAGTCGCTTGGAAGCTTCGGCCAGCTCGTTCTGAGCCTGCTCGGTGAAGAAGTTCGGGTCGGCCGCCAGGATGGCGGCGCGGACGTCGAGGAGCTCGGTCACGCGGTCGCGGATGACCGCGGAACCGACCAGGCCGGCGTCGTCGATGTCGCTGTGCGCGTCCTGACCGGACACGATGTCGACGATCTCGTCGACGACGATCGCGACGGAGCGGCCGCGCGCGGAGTACACGACACCCGGCAGGGACGTGACCTCCTGCGTGCCGTAGGAGGACCGCGCCCCGCCACCGAGGTGGTGGGACAGGCGCACCAGCGGCAGGATCTCGCCGCGGTAGCGGACGACCTCGCGGCGGCCGACGCGCTCGATGGACTCCGTCTTGAACTCCTCCAGGCGCGTGACGACGTCCAGCGGGATCGCGACCCGGCGGTTGTCGCCGAGACCGACGACCAGCAGGCGCTGACCGTCACCGGTGGTGGCGTGCTCGGCGGCGGTCTGGTCGCTGACGTGCTCGACACCGTCGGAGCGCATCGTGCGGCGGGCCAGGGACTGCACGTCGAGGATCAGCGAGACGCGGCCGTCGCCCAGGATGGTGGCCCCGGCGAAGGCGCCGATGGCCTTCAGCGCCCCCGAGAGGGGCTTGACGACGATCTCCTCGGTGTCCAGGACGCGGTCGACGAGCAGGCCGAAGCGGCGCCCGTCGCACTCCAGGACGGCGATGACGAGGTTCGTGGGCAGTTCCACGTCGGCGGGGGGGGGGGGGGGGGGGGGGGGGGGGGGGGGGGGGGGGGGGGGGGGGGGGGGGGGGGGGGGGGGGGGGGGGGGGGGGGGGGGGGGGGGGGGGG